>NZ_JASCOM010000397.1:0-3712 GCF_029959925.1 Pseudomonas sp. PS02303 | reverse complement strand
CGCGATGGCGGTGTGTCAATCGACATCAGTGTTATCTGACACACCGCTATCGCGAGCAGGCTCACTCCTACAGGGGGTAGGTGGTGTGTCGTTCTTCTCTATTTCAAGGTGATTACCATGTTTCTCATCGCTTTTCTGGGCGGCATATTGACCGTCCTCAGCCCCTGTATCCTCCCGGTGGTGCCGTTCCTGTTCGCTGGTGTCAAACGCACCCGTTCATCCATTCTGCTCACCCTCGGCGGCATGGTCCTGACCTTTGCCCTGATCGCTAGCCTGGCCGTGGTCAGCAGCGAATGGGTGGTGCAAGCCAACAACACCGGTCGTCACGTCGCGCTCTTCGTGATGGGATTGTTTGCTCTATCGCTGATTTCCGCCCGTGTCGGTGACTGGATGGCCCGTCCGTTCGTGGCGCTGGGCAATCGCCTTGATCCCGACACCCGCAAAATGTCCGGCCCGCTGGGTTCGGTCATGATCGGTGTGGCCACAGGGCTGCTCTGGGCGCCGTGTGCCGGCCCGATCCTCGGGGTGATTCTCACCGGCGCCATGCTCCAGGGTGCGAACGCAAAGACCAGCCTGTTGCTGCTGGCCTACGGCCTGGGCAGCGCACTGTCCCTGGGGACCTTGATCTTCGCCGGTCGCGGTTTGGTCAATCGCTTGAAAGTGTCGATCCCGGTCACTGGTTGGTTGCGTCGTGGTGCCGGTGTTGCCGTGCTGGCGACCGTGGCGGTGATTTCCACCGGTGCCGACCGGACACTGTTGGCCGGCACCTCGTCCGAAGGCGTCAGCAGCCTCGAAAAAGGCGTGATGGAAAGCGTGCCGAAAGTTGTCGACTACTTCGTCAGCAAGGTCAGGGCCGACTCCATGGACAACGCCCAGGGTGCCATGCCGTCGCTGTCCGGTGCCGTCCAGTGGCTGAACTCGCCAGCGCTGAGCAATGATTCGCTCAAAGGCAAAGTGGTGCTGGTGGACTTCTGGACCTACGACTGCATCAACTGCCAGCACACCCTGCCGTATGTGAAGGACTGGGCGAAAAAATACGAGAAGGATGGCCTGGTGGTCGTCGGCGTCCACACCCCTGAATACGGTTACGAGCGCATCATCGACAACGTCAAGGACCAGGTGAAAAAGCTCGGCATCACCTACCCGGTGGCCATCGACAACAACTACGCGATCTGGCGCGCCTTCGACAACCAGTACTGGCCCGCTCACTACCTGATCGACGCCAAGGGCCAGGTGCGTTACACCCACTTCGGTGAAGGCGCCTACGAAACCCAGGAAAAGATGATCCAGCAACTGCTGGAAGAGGCCAAGGCACCTTCGGCGTAACCCTCGACATCAATGGCTCACAGGCTGCGCGCCGCGGGCCATTGGTTTTTTCTCCTGATTGCGCCGCCACGCCGCCGGTGGCGCGCCGTACTCTCGACGAAAGGCACGGCTGAAGGCCGTGTCGGTCTGGTAGCCCACCTCTTCGGCAATCCGCATCAACGAACTGTTACTGCTGCGTAACAGGTTCGCCGCCAGCAACATCCGCCACTGCGTCAGGTACTGCATCGGCGAACTCCCCACCAACTGCGCAAAGCGTTCTGCCAACACCGACCTTGAGGTGCCGGCGGTTCGCGCCAGTTCATCCAGGGTCCAGGCGTGACAGGGTTTTTTGTGCAGCGCATTCAGGGCGGCACCGACGATCCGGTCACCCACACCGGCCAGCCAGCCGGTCCGGCCTTCACCGCGCTCGTTCATGTACAGGCGCAACACCTCGATGAACAACACCTCGGCCAGTTTCGCCAACACGCCTTCGCCCCCGGGCCTGGGCGAGCGTGCTTCCGCCAAGGCATAACGGACCAATGATTCCAGCCAGATTCCGGCATTGGAACCGCGCACATTGACCCGGACCACCGCCGGCAATCCCGTCAGCAACATGCCCGCCAACCGCGTATCGCAGGCCAGATAACCGCACACCAGTCGCGTGACCGCGCCGCCTCCGCCGTAACTCAGTTGCCGGGGACGGCGCGCCAGCACCACGTCCAGCCGCTTGCCGGTGACCGGCGTCAGACCGGGTTGCGAGCTCATGCGATGGGCATCGCCCTGGGGGAACACCACCACATCGCCGGCGGTCAGGCGCAGCGGCGCAGCGTTTCCCATCTCGACATAGCACTCGCCTTCGGTGATCAGGTGGAATATCACCACACGCTCGGCACCGGGCTCCAGAAAGGGGGCCGCCGTGTCGGCACTGGGCGACTGGTAGCACCAGGGTGCCGTGAACCTGGCATTGATGAAGATCGCGCCGACCAGGCGGACGACGCGCAGGGTTTGGGACAGGGCGTCCATGGTGACTTCCCATGCGACTAAGGGCTTTCTGATTGTGAGCGCGTTGCCGGGTAACGTGAGTTCTCCGGACGATCGGGCAGTGTTGCCCGACGATCGGGCAGGACGCCGGCCCGCGCCGGAGCGATAGTTTGCCTACAGGGCCACTGCCGACCCTGTCATCAATAACAAGACTGAGAGGTTGCCATGCCAAAGTTCGTCATAGAACGCGAGATTCCAGGTGCAGGAACACTGTCAGAAAGGGATTTGAAAGCCGCTTCGCAAAAGTCCTGCCGGGCATTGCGCGACTTGCCGCAGGTGCAGTGGCTTCAGAGTTATGTCACGGGTGACAAGTTGTACTGCGTGTACATCTCGCCGAGCGAAGCGCTGATCCAGGAGCACGCGAGGCAGAGCGGTTTCCCGGCCAACCGCATTTCCCAGGTGATGAACATCATCGATCCGACCACGGCGGAGTAAGCCGGGCCCGCGTTCCAATCCTTACGGAGCAGATTTAATGAGTACCCCCCTTGATCTCACTGCCCTGAAAAACCGCCAGATGGTCTCCTGGGCCAGCGGCGATTACGCCGTGATCGGCACCACCCTGCAAATTGTCGGCGAGCAACTGGCTGAAGCCTGTGACTTGCTCTGCGACGAACGCGTGCTGGACGTGGCCGCCGGCAACGGTAATGCGACGCTCGCCGCCGCACGCCGAGGCTGCAACGTCACCTCGACCGACTACGTGGCGGCGCTGCTGGAGCGCGGCGAAGACCGGGCCCGGGCCGAGCGCCTGGAGGTGACCTTCCAGGTCGCCGACGCCGAGGCGCTGCCGTTCGAAGACGCCAGCTTCGATGCGGTGCTCTCGACCTTCGGCGTGATGTTCACGCCGGATCAGGCCAAAGCGGCTTCAGAACTGGCGCGGGTCTGCCGTCCTGGCGGCCGGATCGGCCTGGCCAACTGGACACCTGAAGGTTTTGTCGGCCAGATGTTCAAGACCCTGGGCAAACACCTGCCGCCACCGCCAGGCGCACAACCGCCTTCAAACTGGGGAACCGAAGCCTGGTTGCACTCGCACTTCGATGAGCGTGACTTTCAGGTCCAGGTGACGCGCCGCACCTTCAACTTCCGTTATCGCTCGGCGGCGCACTTCATCGACACGTTTCGCACCTGGTACGGCCCGGTCCACAAGGCCTTCGCGGCGCTGTCTCCCGAGGGAGCCCAAGCCTTTGAAAGCGACCTGACTGAGCTGATCAACCGGATGAACAGAGCGGGAGAGAAATCGGTGGTGGTGCCGAGTGAATACCTGGAGGTCGTCATCACCCGACGTTAACCAGACAACACAAACCCCTGTAGGAGCGAGGCTTGCCCGCGAAGACGGAGCGTCAGGCAACATCGTGGTCGACTGATACTC
>NZ_JASCOM010000396.1:0-3738 GCF_029959925.1 Pseudomonas sp. PS02303 | reverse complement strand
CCCCAAAACACCTTCATACGCCCCCCGTTGAGAATTATTCTTTGCGCGCACAGTAACGGCTTCCGCGAGGGATAAGCCAGAGGGCAACAGAAAATTCTTCATGAAGGCCGCCGAATGGCCGTCGAATCAACAGCCACTGTTGTCCGACGGCTCTATCACGGGGCTTAGCGATTAATGTGTAACTCCACCCTACGGTTTTTCGCGCGTCCTTCATCCGTTTCGTTGTCGGCCAACGGCTGGCTTTCGCCTTTGCCTTCGCTGGTGAGTTTGCTCGGCGCAATGCCCTGGCTCAACAGATAAGCAGCCACACTGCTGGCGCGACGCTCCGAAAGTGCCTGGTTGTATTCATCCGAACCGACGCTGTCGGTATGACCGATCACCTTGAGGCTCACCACATCGGCGAATTGCAGTTTGGACATCAGCGAATCCAATTGACTCTGCGCGGCGGGACTCAGGTCAGATTTGTTGAAGGCAAACAGCACGTCGCTGGGCAGCGTGATGACTTCGGGCTCAACAACTTCGACAGGTTTCACGCTGGCCGGGTACTGCGGCAGCGGACAACCATGGTGTTCGACAGGCGTATTGGCCGGGGTATCGGGGCAACGATCACGCCCATCGAAAACGCCGTCTTCGTCCTCATCGCCATCCTGGGCGTAACAGATCAAGCCACCGGTCAAGATACCGAGTGCTGCGCCACCGCCTGCCCAGCCGGCACTTTCAATCGCGCCCAGACCGCCGCCGACCAGTCCGCCGATGAGGCTGCAGATCGGCCAGGTACGTTGATTGAGAGGGGCGGTGCCATCGCTGTGAGTGGCGCAACCGGTCAACAGGCTGCCTAGCAGCAGAACCGGCAAGACGGTCCTTGTGAGAACGCTCATTGTGAAAGCTCCTGTGTTACCGGCCCATACCGGTTACACAGGAGTAAAGACCCGCATCCGCGACTGCACAAGCCGCGGAGCGGATGGGACTTAGCGGTTGATTTTGATTTCCGTGCGACGGTTCTGCGCACGGCCGTCAGCGGTTTTGTTATCGGCCACCGGCTGGCTTTCACCGGCACCGGTCACAGACACGAAGCTGCTGCGTGGGACGCCTTGCTGGATGAGGTATTCAACCACCGAGTGAGCACGCTTATCCGACAGTTTCTGGTTGTAGGTATCACTGCCCACGCTGTCGGTATGGCCGGTCACGGTCAATTGAGCGGTGGAGGCTTCCTGTTTCAGGCGCGTGGCGATTGTGTTGAGTACATCTTTATCGGAAGGCGTGAGTGTGGCTTTGTCGAACTGGAAGTGGACATCGCGGATGACAATGACTTCTTCCTTGACCACCACGACTTCTTCGACCACTGGCGCAGGTACCGGTGGAGGGCAGCCGTCGGCATCGACCTTCACGCCTCGAGGCGTACCCGGACACTTGTCGCGACTGTCCGGCACACCATCGCCGTCTTCGTCACCATCGCCATGCACCCAGCAATACGCTGCCGCCGTACCGCCAACGATCAGCGCGCCATACCCAGCCCATGCCGAGCTCTCGGTCGCACCGAGACCCGCACCGATGACACCGCCGACCCCCGCACAGGTCGGCCAGTCGGTTTTCTGCAAACCTGCGCAACCAGTCAACACACTGGTTAGCAGAACCAAGGGTAATGCTGTCCGAACTATGCTCATCTAGTTTTCTCCTGAGGGATCGGCTTAGAACCGATTCAGGGAGTAAAGACCGGAGTTTTAATCTCCGCCAGCAATAGGCCATTGCTGTTTTGCCCTGTGTTCACGGCCGTTCGCCAATTTTGGCGCAAACCCGCTCTAGGCCCGCACGTTTGGGCAGGCTAGTCTTGGTGCTCTTTTTGAGGAACTCTGATGATTGCAGGTATTTCTTCGCGCACGCCCCAGCAGGCGTTGGCCGCTTTGCTTGATCGATACGCCCCCGCGCGCCTGTTGTTGATCGGCGCCAGCGAATTCCCCGCACTTGAGGCGTTCAAGCTTGCGCACCCGGACAGCTGCGTGGCGCATGCGGCACCGGGTGCACTGCCGGCCGAACTGGCGGCGCGCCGCTTTGATCTGGCGCTGGTGGTCGATTGCCTTGAACACCTGCCAAAGCGTGACGGTCTGAATCTTTTAGGCGGGATCCGTAATCTGAACGCCAGCCGCATTGCGGTGCTGGCGGATTTGCCGGCCAGCGGCTGGCAGGAGACGGATTTCTTTTCCCTGGCCTTGCAAGCCAGTGAACGCTTCCAGCGCGATGAACAAGTGCTGACGCTGTTCACCTACGATCTGCTTGACTATAAACAGGTGCCCGACTGGCTCAACTCGCGGTTCTGGGCCAATCCGGAAAACTTCGGGAAATATTGGTGGTAACGCAATGAGTACATCCATTTGCCCTTGCGGCAGCGGCACCCTGCTCGATGCCTGCTGCGGCCATTACCATGCCGGGCATCCGGCGCCGTGCGCCGAAGCCTTGATGCGCTCGCGCTACAGCGCCTATGTGCTGGGTTTGATCGACTATCTGGTGGCAACCACCCTGCCCGCGCAACAGGCCGGCCTGGATCGTCAGTCCATCAGCGACTGGAGCGCGCAAAGCACCTGGCTGGGTCTGGAGGTGGAAAGCTCCGAGGTATTGGGCGGTCAACCGGAACACGCATTCGTCACGTTCACCGCACGCTGGCATGACGGTGGTGGTGAACACAGCCACCGCGAGCGCTCCTCGTTCGTGCAGAACGGCGGGCACTGGTACTTCATCGACCCCACCGTGCCACTCAAGGCCGGACGCAACGATGCCTGCCCGTGCGCCAGCGGGCAGAAATTCAAGAAGTGTTGCGCGGGGTATTTCGGCGCGTGAGGTGATTCCAAAGGGCTAGACTGGCGTTCTAGGGAGAAACACGACCATGATCACCCGGCGCCTTGCACTTTTTCTCTTCTCCTCGCTCCTCTTTCTGGGGCTCGGCGGCTGCGCGTCCTGGTTCGGAGACGATCTGCCGGACCCGCAGGTGCACCTGGTGAAGGTTGAAGTGGTCCGCGCCAAACTGCTGGAGCAGAAATTCATCCTGCACTTTCGCGTCGACAATCCCAATGACAGCGACCTGACGGTGCGCGGCCTCGAGTACCGTATTCACTTGGGCGACATGCTGCTGGCCGAAGGCGAGCATGAACACTGGTTCACCGTCGGCCCCAAACGCAGCGCCTATTTCAAGGTGCCGATTCGCACCAACCTGTGGCCCAAGGTGCGGGACCTGGTAAAAATGCTGAAAAAACCCGATCAGCCCATCCCCTATCGTCTGGAAGGTGAAATGGAAACCGGTTTATTCATCGCGCACTACGTGCACCTGGCGCGCAATGGCGTGATAATCCCCGCCGATTTAATTCCGGAGCAAAACCGATGACCCAGCAACCCCATGTCCATGGCCCTGACTGCAACCACGATCATGACCATCACGACCATCACGACCACCATGATCACGACCACGGCCATGTCCACGGCCCGAACTGCGGCCACGCCCACCAGGAACCGGTGCGCAACACCCTGAAAGATGTCGGCCGCAACGACCCTTGCCCATGCGGCAACGGCAAGAAATTCAAGAAGTGCCACGGCGCTTGATGCTTCGGGCGAAGAACTTCTTCGCCGCTTGAATCGACTTCGCGAGCAATCCCGCTCCCACATTGGTTCTGTGCACGCATCCCCCCTGTGGGAGCGACGGTGCGTCGCTCCCACATGGAACTCAGCCAGCCTTCAATATCTGTGCAGTAC
>NZ_JASCOM010000395.1:0-3740 GCF_029959925.1 Pseudomonas sp. PS02303 | reverse complement strand
AGCCTCGCTCCTACAGGGTTGAGGCGAACCAAAATTCCCCCCCAGGCAAATAACCTGTAGGAGCGAGGCTTGCCCGCGAAGGCGACGTACCTGGCCCCAATGATCTCAGAGCTGCCACACCTCGGCATTCACAAAAAACGCCCGGGCATTGTCCTCAAGACTCTCCAGGTGGTACCCGCCCTCCTGCACAATCAGACACCGCAACCCAAGGCTACGAATCCGTTCGCCCAACACCGCGAACCCTTCACGGGTCACTGCCACTTAGCTCTGCGGGTCCAGTTCGAAAATATCGAACCCCAGGGACAGCACCAGATGGCCGCCGGAGGATGGGGTGGTGGGTTTCGATATTCAGCTGTTGTGGACCCGCGAGCAGAAGATGAGTCAGGCCGAAACGGTCTTCCTCGAAAGCTTCCAGCACATGCTCAGTATTCGTGAGCCTGTGCTGTGAAGCTTTGAGCGCTTAGACGTGAGGGTCGCCCGGAGCTTTGCTTGGCGTGGCGTATTGCGGCTTTAGATGGCCGTCCTGATCGAGTAACCAGGCGTCCATGATCTGCCGCACCACTGGGCCGGCGACGCGACCACCGGCCTCTCCGTTTTCAATCATCACCGAGATGACGATCTTCGGGTGCTCGGCCGGGGCGAAGCCGACGAACAAGGCATTGTCGCGGTTGCGCTCCAGGGTTTTCGCCCGGTTGTAGCGCTCGCCTTGCTTGATCGCGACGACTTGCGCGGTACCACTCTTGCCGGCAATGCGGTACTGAGCGCCTTGCGCTGCGGCTCTGGCAATCCCGCGGGCGTCGTGCATCACCATCTGCATGCCATGGTTGACCTGCTCCCAGTCACGCGGATCCTTGAGCAGGATGTTCGGCATAGGGTGCTCGTCCACCGGCGCTACGCCATCCACGGTCTTTGCCAGGTGCGGTCGGTTCCACACACCTTTGTTGGCAATCAGCGCGGTGGCCTGGGCCAGCTGTAGCGGCGTAACCTGCATATAACCCTGGCCGATGCCAAGGATCACGGTTTCGCCCGGAAACCAGGCCTGACGGCGCGTAGCGCGCTTCCACGCTTGCGACGGCATCAAGCCGGCAGACTCTTCGAACATGTCCAGCGAGACTTTTTCGCCGAGGCCGAACATGGCCATGTAGTCGTGCAGGCGATCGATGCCCAGCTTGTGGGCCAGGTCATAGAAGTAGGTGTCGTTGGAGCGCATGATCGCCGCGTCCATGTCGACCCAGCCGTCGCCGCTGTGGTTCCAGTTACGGTATTTGTGATCAAAGTCCGGGAGCTGGTAATAACCGGGGTCAAAGACGCGGGTCTGAGGGGTGACGACGCCAGCGTCGAGGCCGGCAATGGCTACTTCGGGCTTGATGGTCGAACCCGGCGCGTAGAGGCCGCGCAGAACGCGGTTGAACAGCGGCCGATCGATGGAGTCGTGCAGCGCCGCGTATTCCTTGAAGCTGATGCCGGTGACGAACAGGTTCGGGTCGAAACTGGGCTTGCTGACCATGGCCAGTACTTCACCGGTCGACGGATCGAGCGCCACCACCGAACCACGACGATCACCCAAGGCTTCCTCGGCCGCTTCCTGAAGTTTGACGTCCAGGCTCAGGACAATGTTTTTGCCGGGGATCGGATCGGTGTGCTTGAGCACTCGCAGTACGCGGCCCTGGGCATTGGTTTCGACTTCTTCGTAACCCACCTGGCCGTGCAATTGCGACTCGTAGAATTTTTCAATGCCGGTCTTGCCGATGGATTGGGTGCCGCGATACTCCACCGTGTCGAGGGCTTTGGATTCTTTTTCGTTGATACGACCAACGTAACCGATCGAGTGCGCAAAGTGTGCGCCAAACGGGTAATGGCGCACGAACTGGGGCTCGACATCGATCCCCGGCAGACGGAACTCATTGACCGCGAGAACCGCGATTTGCTGTTCACTGAGCTCGTAGAACAGAGTAACCGGCACGAACGGGTGGCGCGCCTGTTTCATGGCCTTGTCGAACAGTGTCCGGTCTTCGGCTGGCAAGTGCAGGAGGTTGACCACCTCATCGAGCTCCTCTTTGACATCGGAGGCGCGCTCGCGGGTGATGGTGAGGTTGAAACTGGGACGGTTATCCGCGAGGACTACGCCGTTGCGGTCGTAGATCAGCCCGCGGGTCGGAGTGATCGGCAGGACATGGACGCGGTTGTTTTCGGAGATGGTCGAGTGATAGTCGTATTCGACCACTTGCAGGACATACATGCGCACCACAAGCGCGCAGGAAATGGCGGCGACGAACAAGGCGCAGGCGATCAGCCGCTTGTTGACCAGACGCGTCTCTTTTTCGTGGTCCTTGATGGGTATCGGTTCGGGCATTTCTGTAGCGGCTCTATGACTAAAAAAGAGGGCGATCCTTAGGCCTGCAAATCAATCCGTTAAAAAACGAGCTGCACCATACCAAAAACTGTGCAGTCACTTTAGTGGGATTTTCTCGAATGGTTGTCCTTGAGGGTCAAAACGACGGTCGGCTTTTTCTTTGACTCGTGCGTTTTGCTCAAGATTGATATTCCGATTCATGCATTTTTCTTGTAGATGAGCCTGTAGATACTGGGTGCATGTCATTCCATTTTGTTGTTTGGGAGTCTTTTCATGCATCCACGATTTCAACGATTACTCGGCTCGAATGGATTTTCCATCGGACTGGAACTGCCGCTGGATAACGATTGGTCCAATGATGGACAGCGGCTGCGGATCGCTCAGGATCGGCCTTTTGGCGTCCCCGACTTGAAGCAGCACGCGGCGATGGCACGTTTGGCTGACAACGCCGGTTTCCGCGCACTTTGGGTACGTGATGTGCCGGTTTACGACCCCAACTTTGGCGACGCTGCACAGGTCTTTGAGACCTTTTCTTACCTTGGGTATTTGGCCGGGATTACGGAGAACATCATGCTCGGTACAGCAGCGGTTGTGCTGCCATTGCGTCAGCCTTGGCTAACGCTCAAGGCCGCCAACAGTGTTGATGAACTGAGTGACGGGCGTCTGCTCCTTGGGGTGGCCAGTGGTGACCGGCCGATGGAGTATCCGTTGTTTGGGGTGGATTACGATCAGCGCGGGGAGATCTTTCGCGATACGGTTGAATTGATCCGCAGCCAGGGAGAAGGTCGTTTACCTGAGGGCGCTCGCCTGTTGCCGGAGCGAGATCAGCCTATGCCACTGCTGGTTGCAGGTCTTGGTCAACAATCACCGGCCTGGATTGGTGAGCATATGGATGGTTGGCTCGCCTACCCTGGTACGCCGGATGAGCACCGACGTCGAGTGGGGCTGTGGCGGGAAGTTGGAGGCGATAAGCCTTATATCAGCTTCGTACACTTGGACCTGACTGCTAATCCTCATACCCCCATGCGACGTGTGCGCTTCGGTGGCAGTTGTGGACGGCTGGCCTTGATTGATGAGCTTCAGGCGTTACGTGAGGCTGGTGTGCAGCATGTCGGCTTGCACATGCGTCGTAGCGAACGCCCTGTGGCAGAGGTTATTGAAGAGATAGCTGAATACGTTCTGCCGAAGTTTCACTAACGATGCTGCTGAAACCTGGGATAGCCCGTCGGCTATCCTTTTTTGTCACACCACTTTCCTGCAGACAAAACAAAACCCCTACCTGCATACGCAGATAGGGGTTTCGGAATTTAATCTTGACGATGACCTACTCTCACATGGGGAAACCCCACACTACCATCGGCGATGCATCGTTTCACTGCTGAGTTCG
>NZ_JASCOM010000394.1:0-3752 GCF_029959925.1 Pseudomonas sp. PS02303 | reverse complement strand
AGGCTTGCCCGCGAAGCTTTTAGCGGCCGTGATGGCCTCTTCGCGGGCAAGCCTCGCTCCTACAGAACCGGTGTGTCCTTGTGAGGGCGGTGAACCGCCCCCTATGGATCAAGCGTAGCTTTCGATCGACGGGCAAGCGCAAACCAGGTTGCGATCGCCAAACACGTTGTCGACGCGACCGACCGGTGGCCAGTACTTGCCTTCGATCAGCGACGCAACCGGGTATACCGCTTGCTCACGGCTGTACGGATGCGTCCACTCGCCAACGATTTCCGCAGCGGTGTGCGGGGCGTTTTTCAGCGGGTTGTCGTCCTTGTCCAGCGTGCCGTTTTCCACGGCGCGAATTTCTTCGCGGATGCGGATCATGGCGTCGCAGAAGCGGTCCAGTTCTTCCTTGGATTCGCTTTCGGTCGGCTCGATCATCAGCGTGCCGGCGACCGGGAAGGACATGGTCGGAGCGTGGAAACCGAAGTCGATCAGGCGCTTGGCGACGTCATCGACACTGATGCCGCTGCTGTCTTTCAGCGGACGCAAATCGAGGATGCATTCGTGCGCCACCAGACCGTTGCTGCCGGTGTACAGCACTGGGTAGTGCTCTTCGAGGCGACGGGAAATGTAGTTGGCATTGAGGATCGCCAGCTGCGAAGCGCGCTTGAGGCCCGCGCCGCCCATCATCCGAATGTACATCCAGGTGATTGGCAGAATGCTCGCGCTGCCGAACGGTGCCGCGCAGACCGCGCCTTCTTTACGCTCCATGGTGCCGTGACCCGGAAGGAACGGGGTCAGGTGCGATTTCACGCCAATCGGGCCAACGCCCGGGCCGCCACCACCGTGGGGAATGCAGAAGGTTTTGTGCAGGTTCAGGTGGCTCACGTCGCCGCCGAACTTGCCCGGGGCGCAGAGGCCGACCATCGCGTTCATGTTGGCGCCGTCGATGTACACCTGGCCGCCGTGGTCATGAATGATGCCGCAGATTTCACGGATGCCTTCTTCGAACACGCCGTGGGTCGACGGGTAAGTGATCATCAATGCTGCGAGGTGTTCGCGGTGCTCGATGGCCTTGGCGCGCAGGTCTTCGATGTCGACGTTGCCGCGGGCATCGCACGCGGTGACGACTACGCGCATGCCGGCCATGTTGGCGGTGGCCGGGTTGGTGCCGTGGGCAGAGGACGGGATCAGGCAGATGTCGCGACGGTCTTCGCCACGGCTCTGGTGATAGGCGCGAATTGCCAGCAGGCCGGCGTATTCACCTTGGGAACCGGCGTTCGGTTGCAGGGAGATCGCGTCGTAACCGGTGGCGGCGCAGAGCATCGCTTCCAGTTCGTCGGTCAGCTGTTGGTAACCGGCGCTTTGCTCGGCCGGGGCGAACGGGTGCAGGGCACCGAACTCGGCCCAGGTGACCGGGATCATTTCGCTGGCGGCGTTGAGTTTCATGGTGCACGAACCCAGCGGGATCATGGTGCGATCCAGGGCCAGGTCCTTGTCGGCCAGCTTGCGCAGGTAGCGCATCAGCTCGGTTTCCGAGTGATAACGGTTGAACACCGGGTGGCTGAGGATCGGAGATTGGCGAACCAGCGCGGCCGGAAGGGTGCTGACCACGGAACCGGCGAGGGCGGCGAAGTCTGGCAGCGCCTTAGCGTCGGCGAACAGGGCCCACAGGGTTTCCACGTCGGCTTGCGAAGTGGTTTCGTCGAGGGACAGGCCCAGACGCTCGGCATCCACGACGCGCAGGTTGATCTGCTGGGCGCGAGCCTTGTCGTGCAACGCGCCAGTGTTGGCGCCGGTTTTAATGGTCAACGTGTCGAAGAAGCTTTCTTGCTCGACCGTCAGCCCCAGTGCGCTCAAGCCCTTGGCCAGAATCGCGGTCAGGTGATGAATGCGGTTGGCGATCTGCGTCAGGCCTTTCGGGCCGTGGTACACGGCGTACATGCTCGCGATGTTGGCCAACAAAACCTGCGCGGTGCAGATGTTCGACGTGGCCTTCTCGCGGCGGATGTGTTGCTCGCGGGTTTGCATCGCCAGGCGCAGGGCCGGTTTGCCGAAACGGTCCACGGAGACACCGACCAGACGGCCCGGCATGTCGCGCTTGAACGCATCTTTCGTCGAGAAGTAAGCCGCGTGCGGGCCACCGAAGCCCAGCGGCACGCCGAAGCGTTGCGCGCTGCCGATGGCCACGTCGGCGCCGAACTCACCTGGAGGGGTCAGCACGGTCAGGGCCAACAGGTCGGCGGCGACGGCGACCAGCGCGTTGGCGGCGTGGAAGCGTTCGGTCAGTTCGCGGTAATCGAAGACGTCACCGTTACTCGCCGGGTATTGCAGCAAGGCACCGAAGAACGGCGTCACGTCAGTCAGTGCCTGCTCGTCACCAACGACCACGTCGATGCCCAGCGGCTCGGCACGGGTGCGCAGCACGTCGAGGGTTTGCGGGTGGCAATGCACGGACGCGAAGAAGGCGTGGCTGCCCTTGTTCTTGCTCAGGCGTTTGCAAAAGGTCATCGCTTCGGCGGCGGCGGTGGCTTCGTCGAGCAAGGATGCGTTGGCAATCGGCAGGCCGGTCAGGTCGCTGATCAGGGTCTGGAAGTTCAGCAGCGCTTCGAGACGACCCTGGGAGATTTCTGGCTGGTACGGGGTGTACGCGGTGTACCAGGCCGGGTTTTCCAGCAGGTTGCGCAGGATCGGCGACGGCGTGTGGGTGCCGTAGTAACCCTGGCCGATGAAGGTTTTGAACAGCTGGTTTTTGCCGGCGATGGACTTGATCAAGGCCAGGGCATCGGCTTCGCTCAGGCCGTCTTCGAGACCGAGGACGCTGGTGCCTTTGATGCTGTCGGGGATGACGCTGGCGCTCAGGGCTTCCAGGGAGTCAAAACCGAGGCTGTTGAGCATGGCTTGCTCGTCGCCGGAACGCGGGCCGATGTGGCGGGCGATGAATTCGTTGGCGGTCGTCAGGTTGACTTGAGTCATGTCAGCGCTCCTCAGGCTTCGGCGTTGGCTTTGATCAGACGGTCGTAAGCGTCCTGATCCAGCAGTTTGGCGACAGCGGAAGCGTCGGTTGGCTTAAAGCGGAAGAACCAGCCTTCGCCCAGCGGATCTTCGTTGACCAGTTCAGGGCTGCTCTCGAGGGCCGGGTTGGTCTCGACCACTTCACCGTCCAAAGGCATGTACACGCCGCTGGCGGCTTTTACCGATTCCACGGTGGCGGCTTCGGCGCCTTTGTCGTAGGACTGCAGCTCAGGCAGTTGTACGAAAACCACGTCGCCCAAGGCGTTCTGTGCGAAGGCGGTGATGCCGACAGTGACGCTGCCGTCAGCTTCGGTGCGCAGCCATTCGTGATCTTCAGTAAAACGCAACTCGCTCATGGAAACTCCTAAGGGGGCCAGACTTGTCTGGTGGACGCGATGGAATGCTTGGGCTAAAGCCCTGCTTTATGGTGGGTTACTAAGCAATTTCGCGGCCAATGTTTTTTTATCGTTATAAATCAATAGCTTAGTTGATATTGCGATGCGCAACAGATTGATGACTGTAGCGAAATCGCTACAGCAAGAGGCGAAGAAAAAAGCCTAGGTGGATCAAAGCCTTGCACAGCGGTGATCAGGGGAGGGTGTAGCGATATCGTTCCGCTGTAGCGCTTTCAGTACAGATGGAGGTCGTTTTTAAACAGGTCTTCAGGCCAGACACAAACCTCTGTAGGAGTGAGCCTGCTCGCGATAGCGGTGTGTCAGTCAACACATGCAGCAACTGACACTCCGCTATCG
>NZ_JASCOM010000393.1:0-3770 GCF_029959925.1 Pseudomonas sp. PS02303 | reverse complement strand
ATGATGGAGTATCAGACAACGACGATGTCGACTGACACTCCGCAATCGCGAGCAGGCTCACTCCCACGTTGGTTTCAGGTGGTCTTCAGGCAATCTGCGCCTTCGACGCCACCTCATCAAACGTCAGCTCATCCAGCGCATCTTCCTGCTCATCCAACACCTGCCGCGGATGGTCATTACCCGGAATGCTGCTGTCGATCAGGCTCAACAAGCTCGAGCCACGCGGCGTCAAAATGTAATTGGAGCCGGTGCCGCCCTGCTCTTCGGGTCGAGACTCGATATAGCCGCGCTCCAGCAGTAATTTTTCATACTCGCCGGCCACCGCTTTCAGGTGATCCAGATTTTCAGTCTCTTCGCCTTCCGACGCTTTCTCCGCCGCATGCTGCTCGGCGTACGGGCGCGGCGTGAAACTGGCCTCACCGCGTTGCACTTCGTGCAGCAAGCGTTCAATCAAATCCCAGTTGTAAGTGGTCATCCTGATTCAACCTCCAAAGCCTGTGAGAGAGGGCCTTCTTAAGTTGTGACCGGCACCGCGCGCAGCCGTTCAGCCGAGTTTTTTGCGGCTGCCGACCGACGGCATGTCGAATTGGACGCAGGTCAAACGACTAGGCTCTGTAAGTCACCTCCCAGCCTTGCGAAGGAGAAAACCTGATGAACGTTCAGAATCATCCCGTCGTGTCCCGCGAAGAATGGCTCGCCGCCCGCAAACAACACCTGGCCCACGAAAAAGCCTTCACAAAGGAACGGGACAAACTCAGCGCCGAACGCCGCGCCCTGCCCTGGGTGAAAATCGACAAGGACTACCACTTCCAGGGCCCGAACGGCGAACTGAAACTCGCCGACCTGTTCGGCGGCCGCAGCCAACTGGTCATCTACCACTTCATGTTCGCCGCTGGATGGGACGAAGGCTGCCCCGGCTGCTCGTTCCTGTCCGACCACATCGACGGCGCCAACCAGCATCTGGCTCATCACGACGTTGCAGTGGTGGCCGTTTCCCACGCACCGTTCGCCGAATTCCAGGCCTTCAAACGGCGCATGGGCTGGAAATTTGACTGGGTGTCGTCAGAAGGCTGCGATTTCAACTACGACTTTGGCGTCTCCGCCCGAGCCGAAGACGTCGCCGCTGGCAAAGCCACCTACAACTACGAAAGATCCGACGGCGCCGAGGAAGAACTCCCCGGCCTCAGCGTCTTTTATCGCAATGAAGCCAGCGAAATCTTTCACACCTACTCCACTTATGCTCGTGGCCTAGACATGTTGGTAGGGGCCTATAACTACCTCGACCTGACGCCGAAGGGCCGCAACGAAGAGGAAATCATGGAATGGGTGCAGCATCACGACAAATACGAAGACAAGACGTCATCCAGCTGCTGCCACGGGAATAATGCGCGTTAAAACACATAACAACTTTCAGGCCGCGATGTCTCGAACCGCCACGACCGGATCACACCATCGGCCGTGGTGTACACCGAGTAACTGCAATCGAATAGCCAGTTGAAGTAGTAACGATTGCCATCGCCCTCGACCACTCGTTCATAGCGGTGTTCGTGATTGTTTGGGGACCACAGCATGAGCTGACAGCGAGCATCGCAAGGTTTGTTTTCGAGATCGGGCATCGGCTGCCCGACCAGGCTGTTGGCGCTGTCGATCCATGCTGAACGAGAAGGTCCGCAAGCTGATAGCGACAGGAAAAGTACCATCAACACTGCTTTTGGAAGCATGTTCGATCCTTGGGCACAGGAAAAAGGGGGGAAAGGCTAAGCATCCACGAAATCCCGGTCGATCCACCACTGCGCCGCTGAACTTTTGCCGTACTTCGGCCCTCAACCGGTTAACCCGTCTTAACCCGGACTGAGGCTCACAATGAAAACCCTGCTGAAACTCACCCTCGTCACCACTCTCGCCTGCGCCCTCCCTGCCTGGGCCTGCACTCCCGAAGAAGCCACAGCCAAGCGCGAACAACTGGCCAAGGAAGTGACCAAACTCACCGAGCAGAACCCGGCCAAGGCCAAAGAAATTAACGCCGAGCTGCAGAAGATGGATTTGGGCACCGCCAGCGCGGATCTTCCCGACAAATGCCAGCTGATTGATCAGCGGCTGAAAGAGCTGAAGACGGCGGACAAAAAGGCCGAGAGCTGAAACCAGGGATTGCAGCCTTCGGTCACTCCTACGCAAAAATGACGCTTCTTCCGGCGCTGCCAAAGGCGCCGTCCTTTCGATCCGGAATTTGCACTAGTGCATTTAATTATTTGCACAGACGCATATATCTGCCTAAGGTTACCCCGAGCCCGGATCGGAGCCGGCCATCCAACATGGCAAACCGCATACGCCGATCGCTCAGCCACACCGCTACATACCCACTAGCTGGACGCTAGTTTTCACTCATGGAGGATTGAAAATGTTAACCACTGAAGCCACGTCATTCACCGGCGAAACCCTGCCAAGGTGCCTGACCGGTCATCTGCTCAACCCGCAACTGTCCGATGTCGAATCGGCTGCCCCCCTCAGCGCACTGGCTGCTGCCAGCCTCAACTTCACAATGCAGAAGCAAACCCAGACCAACTGGTGCTGGGCGGCGGTTTCCGCCTCGGTCGGCAACTATTACGGCACCGGGTCCTGGACCCAATGCGGCGTGGCCACCACTGCGCTGGACCGCAACTGCTGTAATCAACCGGGGCCGTGCAACGTGTATGGTTATCTGGATACAGCCCTGAGAATCACCCGCAGTTTCAACGGCATGAATCAGGGTTCGCTGCAGATGTCGGCCATCCAGAATCAGATCAACATGGGCCGACCGATCGGTTTGCGCTGTGCCTGGTTCGGTGGCGGTGCGCACTTCCTGACGATCTATGGCACCAACGGCAACTACGTGCTGGTCGCAGACTCGATCTACGGCTACTCGACCCGAGCGTTGAACTCCTTCCCCGGTTCTTACAACGGCGGCGGCAACTGGACCAACACTTACTTCACCGTTAAAAACTAGGAGGGCGACATCATGCAACTGACTTATCCAAAGGCGCCTTCCAACGGCGTACAGACATTGCGTCCGGCGCTGCAAGCCGCCCTGCAAACCCAAGGCTTCGGCGTCAATCGCCAGTTTGCCAGCGCCACGCCCGGCAACATCAGCCTGAGCGAGGCCTACCGTGGTTACTCGCTCAGCCTGGAGGACGTGAGCCAGGGCAAAGGCCTGAAAGACGCCAAAGTCGGCGATTGGCATTACCTGGTGTTTTCCAATGGCGTGACGATTGCCGATGCTCAATTGGCCGACGTCCGCGGCCATGTCGAGTTCGCCTCGCTGAACCATGGGGCCATCGCCGCTGCGACGGTCGGGGCGTTGAAACTGGCGGAACAGTCGCCGCAACTGCAGGGTAAAACCGTTGAGCTGCGGGTGCTGTTTGTTTCGGCGCTGCACTTGGTGGCGATCTGGCTGCATGCCGACACTGAAGACGTGCTGATCCCGATTGAGCCGACGCCAAAGGAACTGGCGGTCACACGGTTGTACGGCGAGGCCGAGCTACTCACGCTACTCAAACCGAAGGCTGATCAAGCCAAACAACGCTTTGATGCGGACACCAGTGGGCTGTTGGGGAGCTGACAAACTCTGGAGATAAAAAAACCCGGACACTTGTCCGGGTTTTTATTGGATCGATACGGCTAAAACCAGTCAGTCAGAAGCAACACGGATCCTGTGGCGAGGGAGCTTGCTCCCGCTGGACTGCGCAGCAGTCCCTTCTTTTCAGGGCCGCTTCGCGCCTCAGCGGGAGCAAGCT
>NZ_JASCOM010000392.1:0-3770 GCF_029959925.1 Pseudomonas sp. PS02303 | reverse complement strand
GCTTGCTCCCGTTCGGTTGCGCAGCAGCCGCAAAACGATTGGGAGCGCTTCGCACTCCAGCGGGAGCAAGCTCCCTCGCCACAGGGCCATCAGCCTTTTAGAGAGCCTTGACCACAGCCGGATTGACCATCCGCGCCAACCCAAGGTTTTTCAGCGCCAATTGCAGCGAGCTGTGGATCACTTGCGGGTTGTCGATGGTCATCAATTCGGCCAGCAATTCCTGGGCCTTGCTCAGGTTGATCTGACGCAGCATCCACTTCACTTTCGGCAGGTTGGTGGCGTTCATCGACAGGCTGTCGAAGCCCATCGCCATCAACAGCACCGCCGCCGCCGGGTCACCGGCCATCTCGCCGCAAATGCTCACAGGCTTGCCTTCGGCGTGGGCATCACGCACCACGTTCTGCAACGCTTGCAGCACCGCCGGGTGCAGATAGTCGTAAAGGTCGGCTACACGCGGGTTGTTCCGGTCCACCGCGAGCAGGTATTGAGTCAGGTCGTTGGAGCCGACCGACAGGAAGTCCACCTGCCGCGCCAGTTCCTTGGTCTGATACACCGCCGCCGGAATCTCGATCATCACGCCAATCGGCGGCATTGGCACGTCGGTGCCTTCGTCGCGGACTTCGCCCCATGCCCGGTGAATCAGGTGCAGGGCTTCTTCGAGTTCATGGGTGCCGGAGATCATCGGCAGCAGAATCCGCAGGTTGTTCAAGCCTTCGCTGGCCTTGAGCATGGCGCGGGTCTGCACCAGGAAGATTTCCGGGTGGTCGAGGGTAACGCGAATGCCGCGCCAGCCGAGGAACGGGTTGTCTTCCTTGATCGGGAAGTACGACAGCGACTTGTCGCCGCCGATGTCCAGGCTACGCATGGTGACCGGTTGCGGATGGAACGCGGCGAGTTGCTCGCGGTAGATCGCCAGTTGCTCCTTTTCGCTCGGGAACCTCTGGTTGATCATGAACGGCACTTCGGTGCGGTACAGACCGACCCCTTCAGCACCACGCTTCTGCGCTCGCGCCACGTCCGCCAGCAGACCGGTGTTGACCCACAGCGGCATGCGGTGGCCATCGAGGGTCACGCACGGCAAGTCGCGCAAAGAGTCCAGACCCAGCGCCAGTTGTTTCTCTTCTTCCACCACTTCGGCGAACTGCTTGCGCAGCACGTCGCTGGGGTTGGTGTAGACCTCGCCGCGATTACCATCGACGATCAATTCGATGCCGTCGACCTTGGCATAGGGCAGGTCGACCAGGCCCATCACCGTCGGGATGCCCATCGCCCGGGCGAGGATCGCGACGTGGGAGTTACCCGAACCGAGGACCGAGACCAGACCGACCAGCGTGCCTTCCGGCACCTCGCCGAGCATGGCCGGCGTCAGTTCTTCACTGACCAGAATGGTTTTTTCCGGATAGACCAGATTCTGCTGACGCTCTTCCTGCAAGTAGGCGAGCAAACGGCGGCCAAGGTCCTTGACGTCCGAGGCGCGCTCACGCAGGTAGGCGTCGTCCATCAATTCGAAACGGTTGACGTGCTCGGTGACCACCTGACGCAACGCACCCTGGGCCCACTGACCGGTCTTGATCACCGTGGTCACTTCGTTGCCCAGCGCTTCGTCGGCGAGCATCATCAGGTAGACGTCGAACAAGGCCCGCTCTTCGGGGCGCAGCTGCGAGGCCAATTTGGCGGACAAGGCACGCATGTCGGCGCGAACGCCTTCGATGGCGGTCTTGAACAGCCCGAGTTCGGCGGCGATATCGGAGATGGTCTTGTCGGGCACCACGTCCAGGTCGGCCGGCGGCAGCATGACCACCGCGGTCCCGACCGCCGCACCCGGCGAACCCGGTACACCGACGAACTTGGCTTCCTGAATGCCTTTGCCCTGACGACCCAGGCCACGGATCGAACCGGTGGCTTCGGCGTGGGCGATAACGCCGGCGAGCTGCGCGCTCATGGTCACGAGGAAGGCTTCTTCACCTTCATCGAACTGGCGGCGTTCTTTTTGCTGAATGACCAACACGCCGACGACGCGGCGGTGGTGAATGATCGGCGCCCCGAGGAAGGAGGCGTAGCGCTCCTCGCCCGTCTCGGCGAAGTAGCGGTAGCGCGGGTGATCCGCGGCGTTTTCGAGGTTCAGGGGTTCTTCACGCGTGCCGACCAGGCCAACCAGACCTTCGTTGGGTGCCATACTGACTTTGCCGATCGAGCGCTTGTTCAAGCCCTCGGTCGCCATCAGCACGAAGCGGTTGGTCTCGGGGTCAAGCAGGTAGACCGAGCAGACCTGGCTGCCCATGGCCTCTTTGACGCGCAACACAATAATCCCCAACGCCGCCTTGAGATCCTTGGCGGAGTTAACTTCCTGGACGATCTTGCGCAGCGTATTGAGCATGGCTCGGGGTCGAACTCCGTCGTCAGTCGCGCGTTAAAAGGCGCGGGGCAAGCTCTTTGAGAGCGCGTCGATACACCTCGCGCTTGAATGTCACCACCTGGCCCAACGGATACCAATAACTGACCCAGCGCCAGCCATCGAACTCCGGTTTACCGGTCAAATCCATCCGCACCCGCTGCTCGTTGGAGATCAGGCGCAGGAGAAACCATTTCTGTTTCTGGCCGATGCACAGCGGTTGGCTGTGTGTTCTGACCAGACGTTGCGGCAAACGATAGCGCAACCAGCCCCGGGTGCAGGCGAGAATTTCAACATCTTCGCGCTCAAGACCCACTTCTTCGTTCAACTCGCGGTACAAGGCGTCTTCCGGCGTCTCCTGGGGGTTGATCCCGCCCTGTGGAAACTGCCAGGCATCTTGATTGATACGGCGAGCCCATAGCACCTGTCCGGCATCATTCGTGAGAATGATCCCGACATTGGGGCGGAAACCATCGGGGTCGATCACGGCAACAACCTCGCAAACGCATGTCGCCGCATTGTTCCACAAAGGTTGTGAAGGCAGCAACGAGCCGACCTACCTTATGTGCACTCTTGTGAAAAGTCCGTATTCTGGACGCCTTTCTACAGACTTTTCAGCGAGTAACTGCAATGCGGCTGGCTTTATTCGACTTGGACAACACGCTTTTGGGCGGCGACAGTGACCACGCCTGGGGCGATTACCTGTGCGAGCGCGGCTTCCTCGATGCCGTCGCCTACAAGGCACGCAACGACGAGTTCTATCAGGATTACCTGGCCGGCAAGCTGGATAACGATGCTTATCTGAACTTTTGCCTGGAAGTCCTCGGCCGCACCGAGATGGCCACACTGGATCAATGGCACCTGGATTACATGCGCGATTGCATTGAGCCGATTGTGCTGCCCAAGGCTATCGATTTGCTGGCCAAGCACCGCGAGGCTGGCGACAAATTGGTGATCATCACCGCGACCAACCGTTTCGTCACCGGGCCGATTGCCCAGCGTCTGGGGGTTGAAACCCTGATCGCCACGGAATGCGAGATGGTTGATGGCCGTTATACCGGGCGCAGCACCGATGTTCCGTGCTTCCGCGAAGGCAAGGTCACGCGGTTGAATCGTTGGCTGGAAGAGACCGGGCATTCGCTGGAGGACAGCTATTTCTACAGCGACTCGATGAATGATTTTGCGTTGCTGGAGCAAGTGGCGAATCCGGTGGCGGTCGATCCTGATCCGAATTTACGCGCCGAGGCCGAGCAGCGTGGCTGGCCGGTAATTTCGTTGCGCGACTGAAATTGCTTCGCGGGCAAGCCTCGCGCCTACAGGATTTGTGGTGGTAGCCGACTACAGACTCGACACATCACCTGTAGGAGCGAGGCTTGCC
>NZ_JASCOM010000391.1:0-3831 GCF_029959925.1 Pseudomonas sp. PS02303 | reverse complement strand
GCAATCCCTTGTAGGAGCGAGCCTGATCGCGATGACGGCAGCACATTCAACATCGATGGTGCCAGACACTCCGCCATCGCGAGCAGGCTCGCTCCTACAGGAGTATTTTACTGACGGACCAGACGATGGTTCGGCAGCTGCACTTCTTCAGTGCTGCGATACGGGTTGATGTCCAGCCCACCACGCCGCACATACCGCGCATACACCGTCAACCTCTCCGGTTTCAACAACCGCTGCAAGTCGAGAAAAATCCGCTCCACGCACTGCTCATGAAAGTCCGAGTGCTGACGGAAGCTCACGATGTACTCCAGCAAACTCGCGTGATCCAGGGCCGCGCCACGGTATTCCACCGCCACGCTGCCCCAGTCCGGCTGGCTGGTGACCGGGCAGTTGGATTTGAGCAGATGACTGTGCACGCTCTCTTCGACAATGCACGAATCATCGCAACGCAGCAGCTCCGGGCGCGGATGTTCGTAGTTGCTGACGCTGATCTCCAGATCATCGATACACACACCCGGCAACGCCACGACGCCTTCGGCTTCGACATCCTTGAGGCTGCGAATCCGCACGCCAACCGGCTTGCCGGCAGCGGCCGACAGGTCTTTGACCAGCGTCGCTTCAAGGGTCGCGCTATCGGCAAACGGTGTCTGGTTCAACGAGTTCAGGTACAGCTTGAACGACTTCGACTCGATGATGTTCGGCGAATCCGCCGGGATGCTGAATTCGCCAATCGCCACCACCGGCTTACCGGACGGCAACAGCCACGACAGCTCGAAGCAGTTCCAGAAGTCCACACCCTTGTAAGGCAGGGTTTGCGCCGTCAGGCCCAACTCGGCCCATTTCGCGGTGCGCGGGATCGGGAACAGCAAGGACGGCGTATAAGTGGCGATGTATTCGCTGGATTTGCCCAGCGGCGAGTGTTCGGCTGCGGGATGCATGGCGGAAACCTGACTGAAGAATCAGCGGATTCTACCAGCCTTTGCGCCCGCCTTTGAGTGCTTACTGACTGACAGTCAGTTTGCCGACCATGCCCGCCTGGTAATGGCCGGGAATGTTGCAGGCAAATTCCAGGTTGGTGGCCTTCGTGAAGGTCCAGGTCAGCTCGGCCGTTTTTCCCGGCTCGACGAGGACACTGTTCGGGTCATCGTGCTTCATCATCCCGTGATCCATGCCTGCCATCGAACCGTGGTCCATTTCCTTCATGCCTGTAGGCGTGAGCATGCCGCTCTGCTGCATCTTCATCATTTCCTGCTGATGACGGGCATGCATCGCCGCATCGCCGAGGTTGAATTCGTGCAACAACTGGCCTTTATTCACCAGCACAAAACGAATCGTCTCACCCGTTTTGATATCGATCGCCTTGGCCGTGAATGACATGTCATCCATCACCACCTCGACACTTCGGGTAGCCTTGGTTGCCGGGGCCGGCTGACCGAAATCCCGGGGCTGCGCCGACGAGGCCCACACTGGCGAGCTTAACGCCAACAAACACGCGGCCAGCCCCTGATATTTACGCAAAAACATAGTCGTACTCCAACAAGATAAGGTTCAGCCTGTGGAAAACTCTAAACTGTCGCCACTGCCCGCGACCTGACAGCCAAATTACAACTTTGTCAGGTTGGTCTGTATCAACGCTGCCCACGGTATAAAGCCTTCGTTCCATTTGCCTCGAGTTGCCCATGAAGCTGCTGATCGTCGAAGACCAACCGAAAACCGGCCACTACCTGCGCCAGGGCCTGACTGAGGCCGGTTTCAACACCGAACTGGCGGCCGACGGCATCACCGGCCAACAACTGGCCTTGAGTGGTGATTACGCGTTGTTGATCCTTGATGTGATGCTACCCGGTCGCGATGGCTGGCAAATCCTGCAGGCGGTGCGTGGCGCCGGTCTCGATACACCAGTCCTTTTTCTGACGGCGCGAGATGCGGTTGAGGACAGGGTCCACGGCCTCGAACTCGGCGCAGACGATTACCTGGTCAAGCCGTTCGCCTTTTCCGAATTGCTGGCTCGGGTCCGCAGCCTGTTGCGACGCGGCAGCGCTTCGCCTCAGGAAACCAGCCTGCAACTGGCGGACCTGCGGCTGGATTTGATCCGCCGCCGGGTGGAGCGCGGCGGTCAACGCATCGACCTGACCGCCAAGGAGTTCGCCCTGCTGGAAATGCTCCTGCGGCGCCAGGGTGAGGTGCTGCCCAAATCACTGATTGCCTCCCAGGTCTGGGACATGAATTTCGACAGCGACACCAATGTCATCGAGGTCGCGATCCGCCGTTTGCGCCTGAAGATCGACGATGAATTCCCCAACAAGCTGATTCATACCGTGCGCGGCATGGGTTATGTCCTTGAAGAGCGACCTGCCTGATGCGTCGACTCTCGCTGAGCAGTCGCCTGGCGTTGCTGTTTGCGGCCTGTACCGCCGTGGTTTCATTGTTTGCCGGAGTGTTGTTCAGTCGCGCCAGCGAGGCGCACTTCGTCGAACTCGATCAGCAGTTGCTGGACGGCAAATTGATGGGTTTGCGCCGCGCGCTGCATGACGTTCAGCCGAGTGAAAGCGAAGTCAGACTGGCGGATGAACTGAGTCGGCAGGCCGACCTGTCGCTGCGAATCACTGGCAGCGATGGCCAGCGCTGGTATGACAGTTCGGCGCACCTGCCCCGGGAATTACCTACTCAGGCGGGTTTGTCCACGGTGAGTAGCGAAGGTACCGACTACCGCGTCCTCAATGCTCCGTTGTATCTCGACAAACCTGACTCACCGCAACTGACCTTGCTGCTGGACATCACCCATCACCAGCACTTTCTGCAACGCATGCAGCGCCTGATCTGGATGACCGTCGGCTTGTCGGCGCTGGCCACCGCGTTGCTCGGTGCGTGGGCGGCACGCAGTGGTTTGCGCCCGTTGCGACGCATGAGCGCGATCGCCAGCGGCGTTTCAGCGCAATCGCTCAATGCCCGGCTGCCCGACGAGAATATGCCGTCGGAGCTCGAGGAATTGGCCCACAGCTTCAACGCCATGCTCGGACGCCTGGACGACTCTTTTCAACGGCTCTCGGCGTTTTCCGCTGACATCGCCCATGAGCTGCGCACGCCGTTGTCGAACCTGCTGACCCACACTCAGGTCACCCTCACCCGCCCTCGGCCTATCGAGGACTACCGCGAAGCGCTGCACAGCAACCTCGAAGAACTGCAATGGATGGCGCAACTGGTCAACGACATGTTGTATCTGGCCAAGGCTGACCATGGGTTGTTGATGCCCAAGCGCGAACCGCTGGAGCTGGCGGGAGAAGTGGATCTGTTGCTGGAGTTTTTTGCGCCGTTGGCGGAGGACGCGCAGGTCAGGTTGAGTCGTGAAGGCAGTGCGCGCATGGAGGGAGATCGCAGCATGTTGCGTCGGGCACTTTCCAATCTGCTGGACAACGCGTTGCGGTTTACACCAGCCGAAGGCGAGGTTCGGGTGCGGATTGTCGATCAGGTCAAAGCCTTGAGTTTGATGGTCGAGAACAGTGGGGACGGGATTGACGGGACGTTGCTGCCGCGATTGTTTGACCGGTTTTATCGGACCGATCCGGCGCGCCAGGAAGGCAGTAGTGAACATGCGGGATTGGGATTAGCGATCACTCAGTCAATCATCCGCGCCCATGGCGGACAGATTCATTGCGAATCGAATAATGGGTGGACGCGGTTTGTGATTGAGTTGCCAAAGGGAGATTAAGGCCAGCAGAGCCGGCCCCATCGCGAGCAGGCTCGCTCCCACCGTGACCGAGTTGAATCAGATCCAATGGGAGCGAGCCGGCTCGTGACGGCGGTGTAACGACGTACGAATACCGCAACGCG
>NZ_JASCOM010000390.1:0-3843 GCF_029959925.1 Pseudomonas sp. PS02303 | reverse complement strand
ACGATAGTGAGGTGTATCTGTTACACCGAGTCGCTTCATTCGCGGGCAAGCCTCGCTCCTACAGGAATTGAGGCAAGGCGCGCAAAATGGCGGTTATCTTAAAGCAAAACGGCGGCCATTGGCCGCCGTTTAGTGCATCTGTACTGATTTAGACAGCCGGTGCGGTCGCGGCTTCGGCCACCGGTTTCGGCAGCGAAGACAGGAACGCCATGATCAGCGCCGCCAGGTACGGCAGCGACTGCACCAGCAACATGGTCACCCAGAAGCGCATGTCGTTGCTCGGCATGCCGTTCACCAGGTAAATCCCCAGCGCCGCGCCCCACAACAACAGCATGATGAACACTTCTTCGCGGGCCTCCGAAATCGCCACCCAGAAGCCGTGGTTATCGGCGTTCTTTGGTGTGCGGAAAAACGGAATGCTGCTGGTGAAGAAGCCGTACAGCACCGCTTTGGCGATGGTGTGCGACAACGCCAGCCCGGCCAGCGCTGCGCAGAACGCATCCTTGAGGTTGACCCCCACCGCACGACGGTAGAGGAAGATGATCTTGCCCACCTTGAACACGAACAGCGCCAACGGCGGGATGGCGAAAATCAGCAACGGCGGATCGACCCGCTGCGGCACGATAATCATCGCCGCCGACCACAACAGGGCGCCCACGGTGAAGAAGATGTTCATGCCGTCCGCTACCCACGGCAACCAGCCCGCGAGGAAGTGGTAACGCTGGCCACGGGTCAGCTCGCTGCCTTTGCCGCGCAGCAGGCTGGTGGTATGACGCTTGATGATCTGAATCGCACCGTAAGCCCAGCGGAAACGCTGTTTCTTGAAGTCGATAAAGGTATCGGGCATCAGGCCTTTGCCGTAGCTGGTGTGGTAATACGCCGCCGACAGGCCTTTTTCGAACACCCGCAGACCCAACTCGGCGTCTTCACAGATGCACCAGTCGGCCCAGCCCAGTTCCTCGAGCACCGAACGTCGGGTCATGGTCATGGTGCCGTGCTGGATGATCGCGTCACGGTCGTTGCGGGTGACCATGCCGATGTGGAAGAAGCCTTTGTATTCCGCGTAGCAGAGCTTCTTGAACGTGCTTTCGTTCTGATCGCGGTAATCCTGCGGCGACTGCACCACGGCGATTTTCGGGTCGGCGAAGTGCGGCACCATGTGCTTGAGCCAGTTCGGGTCGACGCAGTAGTCCGAGTCGATCACCGCAATCACTTCGGCATCCTTGGCGGTGTGCGGAATCAGGTAATTCAGCGCGCCACCCTTGAAGCCGGCCAGTGGCGCGACGTGGAAGAACTTGAAACGCGGGCCCAGGGTTGCGCAGTAATCGCGCACCGGTTCCCAGACCGCCGGGTCCTTGGTGTTGTTGTCGATGATCAGGACTTCGAAGTCCGGATAGTCGAGGTTGGCCAGGGCGTTGAGGGTCTGTTTGACCATCTCCGGCGGCTCGTTGTAGCAAGGGACGTGAATCGACACTTTCGGTCGGTAGTCCGATTCGCCCACCACCGGCAGGAATTCGCGCCGACGCTTGTGGGTCCAGACCGCTTCGGCCAGTTCATGCGCCTCGGTCAGCAATACGATAAAGACCCCGAGTGCGCCCAAGGCAAGGAGAAATCCTATCGTCAGGCTGAACCAGGTGCTGTATTGCAGGCTGTAGTCGTAACCGATCCACACCAGCACCGATCCGCAGAGGAAGGCGATAAAGGTCAGGAAGGTACGACCGCGTTGACGCAGGGCCGAGCCGTCGATCATCAGCAGGGTCAGGGACAGCAGCGCCAGGACCACCGAACCGACCGCCAGCACGCGCCATTGCGGAATCGCGACAACCGGGCCTTCGAAGTTGAATTTCTGCTGGCGCGCGGCGTTGAAAACACCCCAGTAAGCGCCCACCGAACCTTCGTCGCTGGCCTTCCAGGGTTGGTCAAACGCTTCGATCACGAAGTAGTTGAAGCCCTGGCGATTGAGCTTGTTGACCAGCGTGCGCAGGTAAATCGCCTGGTCTGCCGGCGACGCATCGGCGCCACCGCGCATACGGCCGTTGCTCGGCCAGCCGACTTCCGACAGCAACAGCGGTTTTTTCGGGAACATCTTTTTCAGATCACGGGCACGGTCGAGTACGAACTGCCCGGATTGCTCCATCGGCACATGTTCCCAATACGGCAAGACGTGTGCGGCGATCAGGTCGACGTGCTTGGCCAGGCTCGGGTTTTCTTCCCAGACGTGCCATTGCTCGGACGTAGTCACCGGCACTTTCACTGCCGCGCGGACGCGATCCAGAATGATGCTGAGTTCCGCGGCGGTAATTTCCTTACGGAAGATCGCTTCGTTGCCTACAACCACGCGAACCACGCTGCGGGAGGTATTGGCGAGTTCGATGGCGCGCAGGATCTCACGCTCGTTGCGTTCCTCGTCCGGGCTGATCCAGATACCGAGGGTGACCCGCAAGCCGAATTCTTCCGCCAGTTTGGGAATGTCTCCCAGGGAGCCGTCGACCGAGTAAGTACGGATGTTGTCCGTCAGCTTGCTCATGATCTCCAGGTCGCGACGCATTTCATCGTCGGTCGGGTACTGCTCCTTCTGCGGATACTGGCCTTGCTGGAACGGCGAGTACGAGAAGCCGGAGATCTGTTCGGGCCAGTTGGGGGCGGTGACCGGGCGATTGATCAGCGCCCAGAAGCCGGTAAACAAGGCGGCGATGGCGAGCACCACGACCAGGTTGAGTCCAAATTTACGCGATGACATAGCTATTTCAGGTTCCAAAGGCTGTGGAACGAAGGACCGGTCGGCGTGTGCCAAGGGGCGCGCATCCTACACCGGGCATTCCCTGAGCGTATAGCTGACAGGGAAATGCCCTACGTTTGGCAATCCCGTTTCGCATAAGTTCTTACACTTGTCGCGGGAACTTAGATCTTGTCGCTGTCTGGCCCTATAATGCGCGCCGGTTTTTGGGGTTATGGTCATGAGTACAGAAGATCCGCGGTTTGCAGGCATCGCCCGTTTGTATGGCATCGAAGGCTTGGAGCGTCTGCGCGCAGCCCATGTGGCCATCGTCGGTGTCGGTGGCGTCGGTTCCTGGGCAGCGGAAGCCATTGCCCGTTGTGGCGTCGGCGAGATTTCGCTGTTTGACCTGGACGACGTTTGCGTCAGCAACGCCAACCGCCAACTGCACGCGCTGGACAGCACTGTCGGCAAACCCAAAGTCGAGGTGATGGCAGAGCGGTTACGCGGGATCAACCCGGACTGCACGGTGCACGCGGTGGCGGATTTTGTGACGCGCGAGACCATGGCCGAGTACATCACGCCAAACATCGACTGCGTGATCGATTGCATCGACAGCGTGAATGCCAAGGCAGCGCTGATCGCCTGGTGCAAGCGCCGCAAGATCCAGATCATTACTACCGGCGGGGCAGGCGGGCAGATCGACCCGACACTGATCCAGGTCTGCGACTTGAACCGCACCTTCAATGACCCGTTGGCATCGAAAGTGCGCTCTACCCTGCGCCGTGACTACGGCTTCTCGCGTACCGTGACGCGTCATTACAGCGTGCCGTGCGTGTTTTCGACCGAGCAACTGCGCTACCCGAAACCGGATGGCAGCATCTGTTTGCAGAAGAGTTTTGTCGGCGATGGCGTGAAGCTCGACTGCGCCGGCGGGTTTGGCGCAGTGATGATGGTGACGGCGACGTTCGGCATGGTCGCGGCGACCAAGGCTGTGGATAAGATTGTGGCGGGTGTGCGGCGGCCGGCGGATCGGGTCAAGCCTGAGGTTTAAGGTTGCAGTTGTCGGCCTCATCGCGAGCAGGCTCGCTCCCACAGGTGAACGCGTTCCAATGTGGGAGCGAGCC
>NZ_JASCOM010000038.1:0-38879 GCF_029959925.1 Pseudomonas sp. PS02303 | reverse complement strand
GTCGGAACCACCTTCCGCGACGCGGTTTTCGATCAAACGGTCGGAACCACCTTCGGCGACGCGGTTTTCGATCAGACGGTCGGAACCACCTTCGGCAACGCGGTTTTCAATCAGACGGTCGGAACCACCTTCAGCAACGCGGTTTTCAATCAGACGATCCGAACCACCTTCAGCAACGCGGTTTTCGATCAAACGATCCGAACCACCTTCAGCCACGCGGCTTTCAATCAGACGATCCGAGCCGCCTTCAGCGACAACCGGGTGAGCGGAAGAAGCGGCGAAAGCGTTAACTGCAAAAACCGAGAAAGCGATGCTGAGAAGGATCTGGCGTTTCATGATGGTGTGCTCCGGGGTGTAGTTGTTTGGTATGGAGGCGATGTTACGCCCCGGAGTTTTTAAGAGAACTTCATTGAGTTAATGGTGACTATTGATGCAGTCAATGGCTGCCCGAGACTACCGTCGGCCTGTCACTGATCGGCGACACACAGCTTCCCGGTCGCGCGTATCAATGCCTGACCATGCAGTTGGTCCTTGATCAGGCCGGCGCGTGCCTCGCCCAGCCAGTTGGGGCAGTTCGGGTCTTTGCGATAGGGCGCGAACTCAGCGTAATGCTGCAACAGCCGGTTTTGCAGCTCATCCAGTTGGGGCCTGATCTGTTTGGCAAGGTCCGGCCGCGGTGTGTCAGGCGCCTTGCCGGCCGCCCGCCAATTGGCGAGCAGTCCGTACTGCACGAGCTTGTTGGCTTCGATCTGTGCGGCGATCAACTCGGCGACCTGTTCCGGGTCCAGTTTGCGTTTAACCGCCATCTTCCTGGCGTTAGCGATGACTTGCGCTTCTCGGGCACTGTCCTGGATGGGTTTGCCGCTGTCCCACTTGGCCAGCGCCACCAAATCACCAATGTTCAGTCGCTCATTCATCGTCACCAGCAGCGGTTGCAAACTCTCGGGCGCTGGGGAGGGCGTGCTCGCCTGTGCGCCGCCAGCGAATAAACCGATCAGGGCGCAGGCCAGCAGTTGCGGGATGCGTGGGGAGCGGGGCATAAGCAAAACCTCGTCAGAACTCAGGACTCACACAATCAGGTGTTGTGTATCACACAGGTGCGCCAAGCATACAACGCCTGGAGCGCCCGCTGAGTCAGACTGGAACTCAGAACAAACATACTGATTTCAGTCTGCACTGTGCAGACTCATGGACAGTCAGGCTGCATGTTCATTTTTTGTAAGTGTTGTTGAAACAGGCTCTTTCAGCCGGGCCGCAGACCCACTGGCGCGCGAGGTCAAAAGCGCAAGCGGGTGGACACCTGAGGTCGATGCGCCGGTCTCATTCGCCAATTGCCTGCTGATACCCGCCGCGTGGGGAAAGGACCTAATCGGACCGCAACCCCCTCGGTGATATGCTCTTCCGTGTCTACACTTCGCCCAGAGATCGCCCATGGATCGCTTGTCTACACTGTTGTCGCAGTTCGGCGTGCGCGCCAACCTCTTTTACAACGGCAAGCTTTGCGGCATGGCGTCTTACGATGGTGCTGACACGCGAGGTCATATTCACCTGCTTCAGGCCGGTGCCCTCACGTTGCAGGGGCTCGATCGCAAGGACTTGCTGCTGACTCGGCCCAGTCTGATTTTTCTGCCCCGACCACGCCGGCATCAACTGTTCGCCAATGAACCCGAAGGGGCTCAACTCCTGTGCGCATCGATGGAGTTCGAGGGTGGGGTCGATAACCCGCTGTCGGCTTCGTTACCCGATCTGCTGGTGCTGCCCCTGGATGAGCTACCGATGCTGGCCGACACGTTGAGATGGATGTTCGTTGAGGCGGCGGGCGGACATTGCGGCAGGGAGGCTGCGCTGGATCGCTTGTTCGAATTGCTGATCATCCTGTTGTTTCGGCATCTGCTCGACCACCACCAGTTGCACACCGGAATGATGGCCGGGCTGGCCGATTCACGATTGGCGCGCTCCCTGGTCCAGATTCACAACGCACCGCATCGTCCCTGGTCGATTGCCGAGCTTGCGAGCGAGTCAAACATGTCGCGCGCGGCCTATGCCGTGCATTTCCGGGCCGTTATCGGGCAGACACCGGCCGATTATCTGTTGAGTTGGCGTATCAGCCTGGCGCAGAAGCGTCTGCGTGAAGGGCGACCGATCACGCTGATCGCCGCCGAGGTCGGTTATGAAAGTCCTTCGGCGCTTGCCCGCGCTTTTCGTCGCAAGACGGGCTACAGCCCTCGGGACTGGATGAAGGATTCGGCAGGAGAGGCTGATGGCGAAATGGCCTGAAAACCTCTAGCGGTTTCAGGCCATTCCTGGAGGACAAATCATCGGTTCAACGCGATTCCAGTGCAGTCAGAGAATGGCCGGCCACGAAAACCGAAGCGGCAAGCAAGCCGATGTCTTTCAGGAGAAACTGACCAGGTGCAACCGAAATGGCCGGGAAACCGAGGCCGGGTTCAATCACGCCAGGTGTCGACAACATGAAGCTCAAGGTCGTGAAAAACAATCCGGCAGACAACGCACCCCCGATCAATGAAAGCTTGGGTGACAGCAGACGCCCCGCAATAAGGAGACCGATCGAGACTTCCAGGATACCGAGCAGACTGGAGAACGTATCCACACTGAAAATGTTGTAGACCCAACCGAGGAAAGGGCTGTTGCTTACCAACGGGACCAGGCCCTCGGCTTCATAGTGCGTGAACTTCATGCCGCCGAACCAGAAGTAAATGATGGCCAGAGCAACGTAAGCACCGTAGGTGCCGATCGCCGTGGTTCTAACCCCGAGCGATGCTTTCTGAGTGACGCTGGTCGTTCTGCAGTTCTCATTGTTCAAGGTAGTCATGATTCAGGCTTCCAATAATGTGGGGATTCAAACCCAGCGCGGTTTACGTTGGGAGTGGACACAGTGTTGCCTTTGACTCCACGCTCTTGGCTTCTGAACGTATTGAGAACTGTGCAGATCGTCTTGACTCACTTCAGGTCTTGAAAAGAGGAAGGCGGCTGGACCATCGCGTCCCGACGCCTGCCCCATGACACTGGCCAGCCTGTTGCTGTCCCTGGAAATGATCTTCGCGACCTGCCTGGGGCTGCTGTTGTATTTACCAGGGCCCTCGGTGCCGGAGGGGCATCGCATTGATCGTGGTGGGAGCCGTCACAGCGATCATTTGGACAAAGCGACCGCCATGGCGAATTCCCCAACGCTGTATTCACGAGTCATGTCCGTCGCTGACAGGCGCATGGTGTGCCATCAGCTCAGCGACCCAATCGATGAACACGCGCAGTTTGATACTGATATGCCGATTTGGCGGAAATGCCACGTAGATGGGCATCGGATCGAGTTTCCAGCTCTCGAACAGGGGCACTAACTCGCCGCGTGCTTCGAAGGTCTTGGACATGTACTTTGGCAGCCACAGCACGCCCAGTCCGGCAAGGCCGGCCGCGAGGTAGGCATTGCCATCGTCGACTGCCAGCGCGTAGCGACCTTTGATCCGGACACTCTCAACGTCGTTGTGCAGGGCATAGGGCACGGCTTTGCCGGTGCGCGCCCACAGGAAACCGACGATACGGTGATGCGAATCTTCCAGCTCCCGCGGATGCGCAGGCGTACCGACGCGTGCCAGGTAGCTGGGCGCTGCAAAAACACCAAGCTGGAGGTCGCCTACTCGTCGGGCCATCAACGACTGATCCGTCAGCTCGCCGCCGCGCACCACGCAATCGACGTTCTCATCAATCATATCCACGATACGATCGCTGACGCCCATGTCGATCTGGATGTCTGGGTACCGCTCGTAAAACGCAGGCAACGCGGGTACGAGAATCATGCTGGCCAGCGGGCTCGGCACATCCACTCGCAACCGGCCCCTGGGCAGCGTCGAGGCGCCGGACAGGCTGGTCTCGGCGTCGTCCATGTCGGCCAGCAATTGAAGCACTCGCTCGTAATAAACGGCACCGTCGGCGGTGACGTTGACTTTGCGAGTCGTGCGGTTAAGTAATTTGACGCGCAACCGTGCCTCAAGCTGCTGGACCAGTTGTGTCACGGTGGTCTTGCTCATGTGCAGTGTTTCGGCTGCCTTGGTGAAGCTGCCCGCTTCCACCACTCGAGCAAATGCCTGCATTGCATCAAAACGGTCCATTGCTGCCCCGGCTATCGATCAGATTGTTTGGATTTCACAAACAGTGATAGCTACGGTTGCTTGTTTATCGCCCAGGCACAAGTCCTTACAGTCTCGACATCGTTTGTTCCGGGTCTGCGTAGACCCATTGATGGAGGCACCTATGACACAGCGTGATGTTGTTTTTCCACCCGGACGCCAGGCGCTTTATGAGCGCAATCGCTATTCGCCGGCTATCAAGTCCAATGGTTTCTTATTCGTGTCGGGACAAGTCGGCAGTAACGAAGACGGCTCGCCCGAACCCGATCTGGAGGCCCAGGTTCGACTCGCGTTCAACAATTTGAATGCAATCCTGGGCGCTGCCGGTTGCACCTTCGACGATGTGATTGACGTCACCGTCTTCATCGTCGATCCCGAATCAAAGTTCGAGACGATCTGGAAGGTTCTGCCAGAGTTCTGGGGTAACGCGCCGCACCCGACGCTGACCGGCGTCGGCGTCACGTGGCTCTACGGTTACCAGTTCGAGATCAAGGTGATCGCCAAGCTTCCAGAAACCACGGGATGACCTGAGATCTGACGTATCGACAGCTCGCCCGTGGTTGCTTTACTGAAACGCAATTTTCGTCCCGATCCTGACAGTCAATCCTGCTTTTAGGCCCCATTGTGTGTCCGGGGCTGAGCAGCCAATTGCGAGCGGGGCGTCAAGATGGCCAAGGCAACCGCCACGATGAAAAGCGCCGGCACGTCACCTGCCAAGTGCCCCATTTGCCCCGGCTGGGTGAGCGCCTGGACGGTCATGATTCCTCCGTGAACGGCGCTAGACCATACGGTGAACCAGATTAGGCTCAGATTGGCTAATGGGTCGCGTGCGGCCAGGATCAAGAACACCCCAAGTGTGGCGTAGATGCCAACGATCATCATCGGGTAGTCCGAGTGACCGACGTGCCAGGCCCAGCCGGACGGCCAGAACAACATCAGTGGGTAGAGCGCAAGGCACGCGAGGCCAGCCAAAACTAGAACGACGCGCAAATACCTGAGGCGATCGACTACGGTCATGGCGGACTCCTCTTTGGGCCTAACTCTAAGTTGACCTCAAGTGGGGTGATAACACCTTCACGGGCTTGGTCGACTACATTCCTTGCTCTGTCATCTTGCCTGGCTAGACCGGGCATTGTGACTGTCGGGCGACCGCTGAAGGGGGTTATACACCATGGTCGGAAAGCCCCATCTGCTCAATCAGTTCCGGCAGTAGACCAAGCATAGCTACTCATTAGCTATCGCTTCGTTCACCGGCTGCTGTTGGCCGATAGTTGCCTGTCGCGAACAGCAGCAACCGACCCGATATAGCCGGTCACGTGTCTACGAAATCAAGGGCGATTCAAAAAGCCTTGCTCTAGAATGGCCCCAGATGAGCGTGGAACGCTTGTCTAGTATTCACTCAAAGGATGAACACGATGGGCCGCACCGACCATATCTGCCAGATGGCTATCTATAACGATTGGATGAACGCAAAGGTTTATGAGGCGGCCAGAAGTCTGACAGATGAAGAGCTGTCAGTGGATAGGAAAGCATTCTTTGGTTCTATTCTCGGGACGTTGAATCACCTGGTGGCCGGGGACACTATCTGGCTAAAGCGATTTGCCAGGCACCCGGCGAATCACTTGGCTCTGGAGCCGATTCGACAGCTCCCGGCCCCTAAAAGCCTCGACCAGTTACTGCTCTCAAATATCCGAGAACTTTCGGCACATCGCGTTTGGCTCGATCAGGTGATTGTCGAGTGGTCTCGCTCGATTACAGAGGCGGATTTAGATTACACCCTCAATTACACAAGCATGAAAGGAACCCCCGCTGACAGGAGCTTTTATGGCTTGGTCATGCATTTCTTCAACCACCAGACTCATCACCGAGGCCAAGTTACTACTCTGCTGTCACAAGCGGGTGTCGACGTAGGCGATACTGATCTGGTCCTCCTCATTCCTTCCGAGTCCCGCACATAATCTAAAAACCAGCGCTAGACCGGGATTTTCATGTCATACCGGGCTGGTAAACCAGCGTGGCCATCTGCAACACTCCTTCTGCTTACACAGAATTTAGATGTGTTGCATCGACCGGTTGAATCCACAGCCGATTGCAGTCTGTCGGCAAGAGCAACTTCTGCCCCGAAACATCCATCAGCTTTTACCGCCGAGCCTGCCGAGCCTCCGACCGAACCACCATCCAGATACCGACCCCGGACACTGCCATGCCTGACACCATCTGCCATGACAACGGTTCGTTGAACATGGCCCAGGCCCAAAGCATCGTGACGGGCGGGCTCAGGTACAAGACGCTGGCCACTCGTGTGGCTGTCGCCCGGCGCAGGCAGACCCAATAAAGCCCGTAGCCGCCTAACGTAGACAATCCCACCGTCCACAGTACGCTCAGCGCAAACCCCATGCCGGGTATCGGCGCCAGGCTACCTTGCGTGCCCTCGATCAGGGCGAATGCAAAACTCGACACGCAACATTGCAGCCACAGGTTGGGCAGCAGGTCCAGCGATTCAGAGGCGTGCAGATGCTTCTGCCAGAGTGTCGCGATGGCGAGCGAAAGCGTACCGAGCACCGGCAGGCCATACGCCCAGAGGGGCGCGCTACCCCAGGCCAACGCGCCAAGCGTCACCACCACAACCCCAACCAGGCCGATGACCAGCCCTGTCCAGACTTGCCAGTCCAGTTTTTGCCCCAGCACGCCAGCGGCCAGCAATGCGACCGCCATCGGCAGCAGGTTGGCGAACACCGCGGCAAGGCCCGCCGGTACGCCCAGGGCTATGCCTTGTATGACGCCGGCCAGATAGCCGGCCATGGCCAGAAGACCGATGCCGGCGTTTTTCAGCAACACGGCAGGGGAGGTTTGCCGCAATTGCCTGGCGACGAAAGGAAACAGGATCAGCGTGACCACGACGCAGCGCCAAAACACCACCAACAAGGGGGGCGCATAGTCCATCGAGAATCGCGCGCCGACGAATCCGGAACTCCAGGTCAGAATCAAAGCCGCCTCGAGCAGCGGCAGCGGCATCTTCTGGCGCCAGTGGGGGATGACTTGCTGCTGACAGGAGATCGGTGTGGGCTGGTTCATTGCCACAGGCTACGAAATCGGCCTAATCTAATAAATCAAAATAAAGTGCAGCAGTCATTCACGAAAATTAAATCATGACGGCGATACTCGATATCGAGCTGGTACGTACATTTCATGCGGTGGCGCGGATTGGCAAATTCAGTGCGGCGGCCGAGCAGCTGCATAAAAGCCCGGCGGCGGTGAGCGTGCATATCCAGCGGCTTGAGGCAGTCGCCGGGGGGCGCTTGCTGAATCGCGATAATCAGTCCGTCTCCCTGACCGCACTGGGCAAGCGTTTGCTTTTGTCGACGACAGAACTGCTGAGCACCCATGACCGGGTGCTGGCCGACCTGCATGGAAACCACCTGGCAGGACGCATTACCCTGGGTGTCCCTGACGAATACGCCGCCCATGTCATCCGCGACATCCTGCCGACATTCGCCGCTGCCTGGCCCAACGTGGTGCTGGAGTTGAAGACAGCCCCCAGTGATTCGCTGCGTGACCAGGTCCAGCGTGGAAAGCTTCAGGCCGCGGTGATTGCCCAAGCCAGGGGGCAACTGACCATGCAGGCGCAATTTCTCGTCGCCACCACGCCGATCTGGGTGGGGCCGGCAAACAAGTCGCTGGCCTCGATGGATCCGCTGCCACTGGCCGTGCATGCGGCGCAATGCCCTTATCGGCAAGCCATGGTGGCATCACTCAAACAAAGCGGCCGCCGGTGGCGCGTGGTGCTGGACAGTCCGTCCAACCAGGCCGTCAGCGCCTGCGTGGAGGCCGGGTTGGCGATCAGTCTGATAGACCGCGCCCGGGTGACGGAAAGTATGCAGATTCTCGACGGTTTGCCCGTCATACCGGAGCATGAGGTCGTGTTTATCCGATCGCCGTCTTCAGATGGGGATGAAGCGGTGGATTTGCTCTCCCAAGCCATGCAGCAGCATTTTCGGCTCTAGTCCGCGAGCAAGGGAAACTGTCAGGCTCGACCGTCCCATGCTGAATGGCATTGCGAGCAAAGCTGCACTACCGTGTAGGTGTAAGCCTTCGTGCCGCAGTCCTATTCTGGTTGAGAGGTGGGTTTCATGAACAACATCATCTACATCGTCGGGTTAGTGGTGGTCGTCGTGGTTATCCTGTCGTTCCTCGGCTTTGCATAGGTTTCAATGCCTGCACTCCGCCAACACCACTTGGCAGGTAGTCGGAGTGCCACCGGATCGGCCGGCAAAGCGGATGCAATTATCCATGGATTTTTTACGCGCCATGCTCAAGGTGGAGCCCCAAGCCAGGCCACCCTCGCCAGCGGTGGGAAGCGCTTTTGCATAGCAGGCTGAGCCCACGCTTGAAGTTGCATAGCGAGCGGTGGACGCTTTGCCGGAACATCCCGCGATCAGCGCCAGGTTGATGGCGAGCAGGGAGGGTATGACCCATGACGAGCATTGGCGCGCTGTTCTATTGGCCATCCCGTTTCCCCTGTATCAAGAGGCGAGCCGTGTGGGGTTGTGCTTCATTGAGATTAGACGGTGTTGGACCTGACCCTCTATCGATTTCAACACTAGCGAGCTTCAGCGCAGGTCGCCTCTACATTCAGACAAAGCTCACCGACGCCCCGTCGTTGCTTGAGTTCGGCCTCACGCCAGACGCCGCTGAGCGGGCCGCCCGGCAACCCCTCATTGGCGCGCGCCAGCGGGAACAGCACCGGTACAAATCCGGCATCACGCACTAACCGGACGCCGATATCCCGGGCCTGGGCATCGTCGGCGAAAACAGGAATCGCCTTGTTTTTGCCGGAAAGGCCTTTCATTGAGGCGAAGCCAATGGCGTTGAACGCCCGCACCAGGTGCACGCCGGGCAGATACTGCTGATCCGCCAGGGCCACGCCCATGTCCAGCGCCTTGCGCCCGACATCTGCGTCACGGCCGCCGAATGGATTACTGGTGCTGAATATCACTTTGCCGTCCAGTTTGCCCTTCAACTGTTCGGACAGCGCCGGCATGGCGCCATAGGGAACACTCAACACGATTACATCGCCCCAGGCCGCGGCCTCGGTGACCGAGCCGGCCCGCGCGTTGGGGCCGGCCTCCTTGACCAGGTCCGCCAGCGCCTCGGGGTGGCGTGATGAAAACATCACTGAGTGCCCGGCCTTAACCCAGAGCGTGCCAAGCGTACCGCCGACCTTGCCGGCGCCGATCACGCCGATCTTGAGGGTGTCTGCCATCGCCTGGCTGGTGCACAGAACCAGGCCGGCGAGCATCAGAGAGAAGATTCTGGACATGCACTGGGCTCCTCGGTTGGACAGCGGTCTTGGAATCACCGTAGTTGAGCTTACGTCTAAACGAAAGCTGCCGAGGGAGGCGGCGGACGAGCAGGGGTATTTGATGAGCGGCGTGAGGCGTGTTCAGCAAGGGAAGCTATTGTCTATGTGTTCGCCTCGCCAGTTGCCGTCCAACCAGCTCGTCCCTGAGGCGGCTGGCGAGGTGGACCCTCCTGGCCGATTGCTGCCTTTTGATTTCGCTTGTACTGGACTGGACAGCTGCCATGTCGACTCTCGCCAACTGCGAAGATGGTCTATTCACCCTCCAGGGTTGCGGCCACCCGCGCCACTTTCCACGACCCGCCTAGTTGGTCAGTGTAATGGCGACGTCCAAGGCAGAGATGGGCACATAAATCAGGGTAATCGTCGAATACGCTTTGCGCGATTTGGCCTTGAATGCGCAGACCGGGAGAATAATCATGACGACATCCAGCGCCCCCCAAAGCGCCATCGGCGATACCTGAAAGAAGAGGACGTTCACGATGAGGCCGAGCACGAGGTAGGTCGAAAACGATAGAAGGGCGTAGCGCCCATCCTGTTCGAAGTAAACGCGAAGCCCGCTTTGCTCGTCCTCACTTCGACTGGGCAGCAGTAACGCGGCAGAGACAAAAAGCGAGAGCGCCAGGAGCACCAGCAATAAAAACTCGGCAAACGAAAAGGTCGCCTTGATCGTCGGCAGCGCGTTGACCGCCCACCAAAAATCCAGCTGGGACGTGAAAAGCATGACCGCCCAGACCAGCGCCACCCAATCAGGCGCGGCGACGCGGCGGATGCGGAACACCGTCAACGCACCCATCAGCAGGCGAGTGACGGAGAGCCCCAATATCATCGCGAGTACCGTGGCCACGATGGGGAAGTTGCTCATGACACCTCCTTGTAAATTACGCGACCCACACGCAGGATCGATTCCGCTTTCGGGTAGGTCCTACCGACTGTGCGCCGCCGCCGCCAATTGATCGGTATCCACGCGGACAAAAACGGAATCGCCAACCGCCGTGAGTACGTCCCCGGCATAGACCTCGCAGATGACACGGGTTTTGCGTCCGACATCGCCTTCCACTCTGGCACGCAGGGTCAATGGCACACCCATCGGTGTCGGTTTGATGAACTTGATGCCAAGGTTGCCGGTGACGCAATTGATCCGGGGCAGGCTGGCGACTTCGCGGTTTTCCTCACGGTAGTGATAAGCCATCGCCGTCCAGTTGGAATGACAATCCACCAGCATCGCGATCAACCCGCCGTACACCAACTCCGGCCAGCCGCAATACATGGGATCAGGCACGTGCTCGGCCATGACATGCACGCCGTCCGCATGCCAGAAGCTCTTGATGTGCAGCCCGTGCGGATTGCTGCTGCCGCAGCCGTAACAGACGCCGTCAGGCGCGGCGGTGTCTTGCAGGGAGGTGTCGAAACTGGACATGACAGGCGCTTCCTCATACGAATGAACTCAACCGTCGGATTCTAACGCTGGTATCGGGGTGCGGTCACTTTGGTCATCCGTTAGCGCGCCCTGACAACTGCGGTGCTGTTGCGCAACGTCAACTTGAACGGCAACACCACATGCCGCTGTTCGATCGGTTTCCTCTCGATCAGCGCGATCAACATCTCGACGGCTTTCTGACCGAACGTTTCGGCGGGTTGCGAGATGGTCGTCAGCGGCGGGTCGCAGTACGCCGCGAAGGGGATGTCGTCGAAGCCCACCAATGAAATGTCCTCAGGAACGCGCAGGCCTTGTTGCTTGATGCGTTTCAACGCGCCGATGGCCATTTCATCGTTTTCGCAAAACAACGCCGTGGGACGGTCGGGCAATTCCAGCATCGCGGCGGCACCGTCATGTCCGGCCTTCAGACTGAAATCGCCATGGCAGATCAGCGCGGCATCCGACGTGATACCGGCCTGTTGCAAGGCGTCCTGATAACCGGCCACGCGATCGCGGGTCAGCGGGCTGCTTTTAGGGCCTTTGATCAGGCCGATCCGGCGGTGGCCCAGTTCGATCAAATGTTCGGTCATGGCCTTGGCAGCCGCGCGGTTGTCGAGGCTGATGGTGGGATGACGGCCGCCCTGAATCACCTCGCAGGCATTGACGATCGGCGGTAAATCGGCGCTGGGGAAGGGCGCTTCAAAAGGGTCATAGGCGCGCAACTGGATCACGCCATCGGCCTGATGGGCGTAGACCAATTCGGCAAACTCCCGTTCCACTTCCTCGCGGCCCTGGGTGTCGCACAGCAACAGCCGATAACCGGCGAGCTGGGCGGCTTGCTGCGCGCCGCTGATCACCTTGGCGAAAAACGTGTTGGCGATGGTCGGCACCAGAATCACCAGGTTGCCGGTTCTGCGCGAGCGAAATTGCACCGCCATCTGGTTCGGTCGATAACCGGCTTTTTCCACCGCGGCGTTGACCTTGTCGCGCGTGTCGGGGAGCACGCGTTCAGGCGACTTCAGCGTCCTGGACACCGTGGCGACGGAGACGCCGGCCAGCCTGGCTACTTCGCGGATATTGGACAAGACCACCTCATTATCGAACTGTGCAGGGGCGAGCTTAACGCAGGTAAGCCCACCCCTGAAATTTTCCTGGAGATTCATCCGGGGTTTGACACCTCGTCAAACAGGGCCTAGATTTCTGTCACGATGTAACCGGTTACATCGACTTTTGGATGCATTCCTGTAAAGCCGCCGAAAACCGCCTCAAACAGAGAAACGTTGCGATGAGTGTTGCCGTGAAAAAAATAAGAATGGGCTTTGTCGGTGGTGGGGAGGGCGCCTTCATCGGTCAGGCCCACCGTCAGGCCGCCGGGCTCGATGGCCGTTTTGAGTTGGTGTGTGGCGCGTTCAGTCGCGACGCCCGCAACAATCAGGACACCGGCGCCGCGCTGGGATTGTGCGCTTCGCGTTGCTACAGCGACTGGCGACGGATGCTGGAGGCCGAGCGTGCGCTGCCGGCCGATCAGCGCATGGAGCTGCTGATCATTGTCACCCCCAATCACCTGCACGCGCCGATTGCCAGCCAGGCGCTGAGTTCGGGATTTCATGTGTTCAGTGAGAAACCGGCGGCGTTGAATCTGGCCGAGTTGCTGCCGCTCAAGGCTGTGCTTGAACGCAGCGATCGCCTCTATGGCCTGGCCCACACGTACCTGGGCTATCCGATGGTCTGGCAGGCGCGGCAGATGGTTCGCGACGGGGTGATCGGCTCCGTGCGCAAGGTGATTGTCGAGTACCCCCAAGGCTGGCTGAGCGAGGATGTGGCGGGGCAGGGCAACAAGCAGGCCGGCTGGCGCGACCTGCCTGAGCAGTCCGGGTTGGGCGGCTGCATCGGCGATATCGGCACCCATGCCTTTTCATTGGCCGAATTCGTGGCGGACCAGCCCATCCAGCACCTGTGCGCGATGTTGAATACCCACGTTGCCAGCCGGCAACTGGACGACGATGCCGCGATGCTGTTCAAAATGGCTGACGGCGCGAGTGGTGTGTTGATTGCCAGCCAGGTCTGCGCGGGTGAAGAGAACCCGTTGAAAATCCGCGTCTACGGCGACAAGGGCGGCCTGGAATGGCGCCAGGAAGAGCCGTCGAGCCTGATCCATCGTTCCCTTGACCAACCAATGCGCGTGCTGCGTTCCGGTGTCGGCCAACCCTGGTTGTGCGACGCCGCGACCCGGCGCATGCGTCTGCCGGCCGGACATCCCGAAGGCTATCTGGAAGCCATGGCCAACCTCTACGGCGATTTCGCCACGGCGATTCGCAGCAACGTCGACGGCAACGTGGCCCCCGGCGTGCCGGGCATCGACGTCGGGCTGCGCGGCATGGCCTTCATCGAAACCGTGATTGCCAGTCATCGTGGCGACACGAAATGGACCGAACTGGTCTGCCCTCAATGAACCCGGAGCACTCGCCCGTGAACCCTACTTCTCAAGCAGGCCTGCGCGGCCCGGGGATCTTCCTCGCGCAGTTCATGTCCGCCGAAGCGCCCTTCGACACCCTGGCCAATATTGCCCGGTGGGCGGCGTCGCAAGGCTACAAGGCCATTCAGTTGCCGACCTTGGGCACGCAATACATCGACCTGGCGCGCGCCGCTGAAAGCCAGGAATACTGCGACGAATTGAAGGCAGTCTGCGCTAAAGCGGGCGTCGAGATCAGCGAATTGTCGACGCACCTGCAAGGCCAACTGGTGGCGGTGCATCCGGCGTTCGACGCCCTGTTCGACGACTTTGCCCCGGCGCATCTACGCGGCCAGCCGCAAGCACGCACCGAATGGGCCATCGAGCAGTTGAAGCTCGCAGCCCGGGCCAGTCAGCGCTTGGGACTGAAGGCCCACGCAACCTTTTCCGGTGCGCTGCTGTGGCCGTATGTCTACCCCTGGCCGCAACGCCCAAGCGGATTGGTCGAACAGGGTTTTGCCGAACTGGCCAAACGCTGGTTGCCGATTCTTGATTGCTTCGAGGAGGCCGGTGTCGACCTGTGCTACGAAATCCACCCCGGTGAAGACCTGCACGACGGCGCCTCGTTCGAGCGTTTTCTGGAGGCGGTGGATCACCATCCACGCGCCGCGATTTTGTATGACCCCAGCCATCTGCTGCTCCAGCAAATGGACTACCTGGGCTTCATCGATCGCTACCACGCGCGCATCCGCATGTTCCACGTCAAAGACGCCGAGTTCCGCCCCGATGCGCGTTCGGGCGTCTACGGCGGTTACCAGGGCTGGGTTGAGCGGCCGGGGCGTTTCCGTTCCCTGGGCGATGGCCAGATCGACTTCAAATCGATCTTCAGCAAACTGACCCAATACGACTTCAGCGGTTGGGCCGTGCTTGAGTGGGAGTGTTGCCTCAAGGACTCCGCCCAGGGCGCCGCACAAGGGGCGGCGTTCATCGAGCGGCACATGATCAGCAAGACGCAGAAGGCCTTCGACGATTTCGCCAGCGTGCAGTCGGACGCAGGTTTCAATCGACGATTGCTGGGGTTGCCCGAGGCCTGATCAAAAAGTTATTCGCTTCTCTCTCCAACAAGAAAAACAATAAGACGGTGACTGTTATGTCCACGATGACCGCGCGCCTGAGCGCCATGATGTTCCTGCAATTCTTTATCTGGGGCGGATGGTTCGTCACCCTCGGTACGTTCCTCGCCAGTAACCTGGGCGCCAGCGGCGGGCAGATCGGCATGGCGTTCTCTACCCAGTCCTGGGGCGCGATCATCGCGCCCTTTGTGATCGGCTTGATCGCCGACCGCTTCTTCAATGCCGAACGCATCCTTGCGGTGCTGCACCTGGTGGGCGCCGTGTTGCTGTATCAGCTGTATCGAGCGCCGGACTTCAGTACGTTTTACCCTTACGTGCTGGCGTACATGATGATCTACATGCCGACCCTGGCACTGGTGAATTCAGTGGCGTTCCGGCAGATGAGCGACCCGGCGCTCGAGTTCTCCCGCATCCGCGTGTGGGGCACCATCGGCTGGATCGTGGCCGGCGTGGTCATCAGCTTTGTGTTTGCCTGGGACTCCCAGGCCCTGATTTCGTCAGGCGGGCTGCGCAACACCTTTCTGATGTCGGCGATTGCGTCTCTGGTGCTCGGCCTCTACAGCTTCACCTTGCCGCGCACCGCGCCACTGAAACCTGAGGTGGGCCGCAGCGGCCTCAAGCAAATGCTCGGGCTGGATGCGTTGAGTTTGCTGAAGGACCGCAGTTACCTGGTGTTCTTCATCGCCTCCATCCTGATCTGCATTCCGTTGGCGTTTTATTACCAGAATGCCAATCCGTTTCTGGCGGAAATCGGCGTGACCAATCCGACGGCGAAAATGGCCATCGGGCAGGTTTCCGAAGTGCTGTTCATGCTGCTTCTGCCGCTGTTCATTCACCGCTTCGGGATCAAGATTGCGCTTTTGGTGGGGATGTTGGCGTGGGCCTTGCGCTACTTGCTGTTCGCCTACGGTAACAATGGCGACCTGGCGTTCATGTTGTTTACCGGCATCGCCTTGCACGGTATCTGCTACGACTTCTTCTTCGTGTCCGGCCAGATCTACACCGACGCCAAAGCACCGGAGCGTTTCAGAAGCTCGGCCCAAGGGCTCATTACTTTGGCGACCTATGGCCTGGGCATGCTGATCGGCTTCTGGGTCGCAGGGCAGGTGACCGACCACTATGCGCTGACGGGCAGCCATGACTGGAAGAGCATCTGGTTGTTTCCGGCGGGGTTCGCCCTGGCGATCTTTTTCTGCTTTGCGCTGGCGTTCAAGGGGCGGCAGGCAGCGGTTGTTCAATCGACCGTCTGAACAACGCCTTGCCCGCTTTCGGCCACCAACAGCAACGACTGCGGCACCGGACTTTGCGGGTGCTGCGGCTCTTGCAGGACGGCCAGCCGAAAGCCGGCCATGTCCAGCGCATTCAGCCAGCTGGACAAGGTGCGGAAGTACCACGGCATGGGCTGCCACTGGCCCTTGAACCCGGCAAAGGTTTCTTCCCGCCAGCCATCCTGATAGTCGCCTGCCGCGACAGCCCACGGGTGCAGTGTCTGGATCACCAGTGCACCACCAGGGCGGAGCAGGGCGTTCATGGCGGCGAGCAGCGGAATGATGTCCTGGTGCAACAGGGCGAAGTTGGCGCAGATCAGGTCGTAGTCGCGGCCAATGTCCACCTTGGCCTCCACCAATTCGTCATAGCTCGCCACATGCACCTGCGATGACCCCGACGCCCGCGCCGCTTCGACCAGCGTCGCATCGCCATCCACACCGACGGCCGTGATGCCTCGTTGAGCCAGCGCGCGCAGCAACCAGCCCTCGCCGCATCCGAGGTCGAGCACGCGCTCGGGTTGGCGGCCCAGCACGGCCAGCAGGATGGCCTGGTCGGTCACCGTGAGGCGGCTTTCGATGGCGCCGCTGCGGATGGCTGCGATCCAGGCGTGGGCGTTGTGGTGCCAGCTGTCGAGGAGGGTGGATTCGGAGGCGGGCATGTTGGCGTCTGGCGTGGTGGGTTGGTTAGAAGGATAGGACACGTATCAAGGAAACGGGCTGGGTCACCCCAGCCCGCCAGGCAGGATCAGCTTTGGCAGAATCGAATGCGATTGCCGAAGGGGTCATGGACTTCCAACACTTGCCCCCAACCTTGCTGAACGATATCTGGCCGTCCGTAACCGTAGCGTTTGCCCTGTAATTCGTCACGCAACAGTTCGATATTGTGCATCGGGACAAATATCGTCGATCCCGGGCTCGCATCGCCATGATGTTCGGAAAGATGGAGCTGCAGACCGTTTCGGCTGATGCCCAAGTACAGCGGCAGATCTGCTTCGAAGCGGTGCTCGAATTCGACGCTGAAGCCTAGAAAATCAAGGTAGAACTCGCGCGCCTTGGTTTCGTCAAACATCCGCAGTATCGGGATGGCTCTGTCGAAGGTAATGGCGGGTTGATCAAGTTCCTGGGGAAGCGTCGCAGACGCTGTGTTCCAGTCCTTGTAGCCCAGTTGATGCGCGACCAGCTCAAGCGCGGTTGAGTGAGACGTCGCTTGATTGCGCCCCTCAAGCGAGGCACGCAGCCTCTTGGCCATCTGCTTGGCTTGTTCGATTGAAAACATCGTTCCTCCTGTAGCCAAGGCATTCTGGTGCTCGCGTTGCCAAACCTCGGCTCTCAAGAGATACGACAGGATTTGGGGGGAGAAGAAATGCTTTCACCTTTCCCTTCGGGAGCGAGCGGCGGGCAGCATCGGCCCGGGACTGATGATACACAGCGGTCAATGAGTGCGGAAGTCAGGAGCAGGTGAACGAGAGAATGGGCTATTTATTCGACATGAGGCGAGGACGCTTTCGTATTTGTCTGTCGTCAAAAAGTACAACACCGGCGCAAGGCCGGTGTTGTGTCAGCAGAGTGCAGCGCCACCCGATCGGGTGCCTTAGAAGCGGTACTTCGCCGAAGCCGTAATGCTACGCGGTGCACCGTATGTCAGGGCGCCGTAGGCATCGAAGATGTCGAAGTACTTCTCGTCGGTGACGTTGTTGGCATTCACCTGGCCCGAGAGGTTTTCGGTGAACTCGTAGCGAGCCATCAGGTTGACCAGGGCATAGGCATCCTGCTGGATTTTTTCGGAGTTGCCGGCCGGGTTGACGGCGTAGGTGTAGATCGAATCCTGCCAGTTAACCCCGCCGCCGATGGTCAGCTTGTTGAACGCCCCTGGCAGGCGGTAGGTGGTAAAGGTGCGCAGCAACTTGGTCGGGTACAGCGTGTTGACGTCGTCGCCGTTTGCATCTTCGGCCGTGAACTGGGTGTAACCCACCGATGCATTCCAGTCCGTTGCGAGCTCGCCGGAAACTTCCAGCTCGAAACCCTTGCTGGTCGCGCCTTCACTCGCCTCGTAGGCGAAGCCGCCGACCGGGTTTGAAGGATCGATCAGCGCGCCAGTGTTCTGGCCCAGGTTGTCTTGTTTGATCTGGAAAACCGCTGCGGAGGCGTTCAAGCGGCCGCCGAAGTACTCACCCTTCAGGCCCAATTCAGTGCTCTCGCCAACGATCGGTTCCAATGCCTGGCCACTGCGGTCGCGTACCGATTGCGGCAGGAAAATTTCTGTGTAGCTGGCATAAGCCGAAAGGTTGTCGGTGAGGTCGTAGACAATACCTGCATAGGGTGTCAGCTCATGATCGACATCGATCTTGCTCACTTCCGAGAAGACGTCATCACTGGTCTTCTCGTACCAGCTTTCACGCGCGCCAAGGATCACTTTCAAATCGTCGGTCACGTTCAGGCGGGTTGCCGCGTACAGGCCCTTCTGGCGGGTCTCGCTGTAACCGTAGTCGGTCCTCGGGCCCCATACCGGTTCTGCGAAATTACCGTTGTAGGAATCGAAATCGGCGACACCGCCAAAGCCTGTTTGCGCGTCGAGTGAATCGGTGTCGAACTTCTGCTTGCTGTCCACATAGCCGAAGGCCAATTCGTGCTCGCGACCCAGGAACGAGAACGGGCCATTGAAGCGGATGCCGTAGTCGTCCTGGGTGGTCTCGGTCTTGTAGGTCGCCGGGAACGAAGACATCGCGGAGCTGCCGTTTCTGCCTGGATTGCCGGACAGGTACAGCAGGGAGGAGTCGCCGGTGCGTTCGCCACGGTTGTAGCTCAGATTGACTTGCCAGTCGTTGGCAAAGGTGTGATCAAGATTGACGAAGTAAGTCTCGTAGGTCGTGTCCCACTTGCTCCATTTGGCGGAGGTCGACTTCGAGCGGCTCCAGTTGGTGCGGCCGCCGTCTGCGTACCAGACTGGCAGGCCACCCCACATCGGCGAGTCGGCGTTGCTTTCTTGCCGGCTCAAGCCGAACCAGAGCGTGGTGTCGGGCGTCAGGTCGATATCCATCGTGCCATAGAGGGTCTGGCGCTTGTTCGAGTTCATATCGATCCACGTGTCGCCCTCGTTGGTCTCCCCGACCAGCCGCGCGCGAACGGTGCCTTCCTCGTTCAGCGCCGTGGACACATCAGCCTCGACGCCGTAGGTGTCCCAGGTGCCGGCGCTCAGTTCTACAGATCCCTTCAGGTCTTTACTGTTGGCGCGCTTGCGCACCATGTTGATGGAGGCGGATGGATCGCCGGCACCGGTCATCAGACCGTTGGCGCCGCGTACTACTTCGACGCGGTCATACATGGCCAGGCTGCTGAAAATTTCCCCCGAACTCCATGGCTGCTCGTAGATGGTGGGCACGCCATCGATCATCAGCGAGTTGAGCTCAAACCCTCGGGCGTTGAACTGCGCCCGGCTGGTCTCGTAGCGGTTGACCGACACACCGGTGGCATTGTTGACCACGTCGAGGATCGTATGCAGATCCTGGTCCTGTATGCGTTGCTGGGTGATGACGCTGACCGACTGCGGCGTCTCCCGCAGCGACATGCTCAACGGCGTGGCCGTGCGTGCAGCCTCAGTCGTGTAAGAGTTGGTGTCTTCGGTGACGGCACTGCGTTCGCGAATGGCCGTCTCAGTGATCGCGATAGGGGCCAAGGTCACAGAGCTTCCAGTCTCCGTCTGCTCAGTCTGTTCCGCCGCCTGCAAGGAGGGCGCAGTGATGGCGATACCGGCTGCCAGCATGTGCACTGCGAGCGCCAGGGGGCGCAGGGTCGAAGGCATGCGCGGCGTCACGGAGGTTTGTGTACACAGGGAGATGGGGGCGGTCATGCGAACACTCATTTGATTTTGCTGTTATTGAGAATCCGTATCATACGCAATGGAAATTGATTCTGGAATAGGATTTATACTCATTTGAGATGGTTTATCAAATGAGATGTGTCCAGCGCATTGCGTGCACGCCTGGAGCGAGGCTGCATCGGCCGTTGACACAGGCTTGATCATGACGGAGGCAGCAATCGATCCGAGGCAGAGTCACCCCGGACCGATACGCTGCCCAAAAAGCGGGGACGTGTTTGGCGCGTCAAGACAGGCGCGATTCGCCTGTCGGGCTGCTCAGGTACACGGTTTTCACACCGATGCGCGAGAACACCAGCCACACAAACAGCAGCACACTGCAACCGATGAGGAGCGAGGCGACGCCAATCAACGGCTCGACTGACGGGAAGCCCTTGAGCCGCAGCGTCAGCGCGCCGAGCATCAGCGGGACGCCAACGTTGTATATCCAGAACTGCGCTGCGGCCACGCGCCCTTCGGTGATGGACGGGTGGGCTGTGCCGATGATGCCGAACAGGGCCATCGACACCCATCCCAACAGATTGATATGGGCATGTACCGCGAAGAGCGAATGATCGCCGGAAGCGCCCATTGCCACGCCCAGCATCACGCCAATGGCAAAGTAGAGGGCAGCGAGCCGAAACCAGGTCCGGGAACGGGGGGTGTGATTCATGGCATTCACCTCATGCGCCCTGGGGCGCGTTCAGTTGCTCAAACAATTGATTTGAAGTCGTCAGGCGCTCCTGCGTGCGACTTCTTGTGGGTTGGATATCGAGTGTCTATTATGAGACTCGTGTCTCACGACAAGACAGGATCTCATTTACTCCATGCTAATTTCCAAGTCAAGCCCGTCCAGCGGAGACGGCGATCAGGGCCGCGACAACCAGAAGCGCCGCACGCGTCAGGCGCTGATCGATGCCGCTATCGCCTTGCGCGACGAGGGCCATAACCCGACGGTTGCGCAAGTGGCCGAGCGGGCGATGGTGTCGCGCGCCACGGCGTATCGCTACTTTCCCTCGACGGAGGCGTTGATCAGCGAGACGGCGGCAGACCGAGACATGACGCCGCTGGAGCAGATCTGGCGGCCGGGGGACGATCCGGTAAAGGGCATTGGTCTGGCGGCGAACGCGCTGAACAAACTGTTGATCGACGACGAGATTGGTCTGCACGTGATGGAACGTTCGTTCATGACGGTGTGGCTCGAAAACGAATCCCGTGAGGCACTGCGACCAGGCCGACGCATGAGCTACATCGAGCCGATTGTCGACTCGCTGAAGGACGTGCTTTCACCTCGGGCGCGAAAGCGATTGAAGCAGGCGCTGTCGATCGTCATGGGCACCGAGGCGTTGATCGCCGTGCGCGATATCAGCCGCGCGAGCGTCGCAGAATCACTCGACGCCGCCGCTTGGGCGGCTCGGGCGCTGGTGCGTCAGGCACTGGCGGAGGATGAAGAGGCACGACGAAAACGCAACGCTTCGAGCGCGCGGTCTTCGGCTCCTTGACACTGCATATCCCTAAACTGCCTGTGATCCGGGCTGATACCGATCAAACGTAAAGACGGCGGCGTCTCGCTGGTCAATAGAAAACCGCAACCATAATTCGCCACAGCCTCCAAGGACGGTACTTTGACTCACGTCAACACCTGCGCGTCTCAAACATCCACCATCGTGTCGCCCTTGGTTTGGTTGTCGGTATTGGCAAGCGTGCTCATCGCCGGCTGTTCCAGTCCGCCTCCACCGGTCACCCCGGTCTACCGCGATCTCTGCCTGGAGGCTGGCCCTGTCAACAGCGCGGCCTACGATACGTGTGTGCAAGATCGGGATCGACAAAGCCTTGGCATACAAAGCACTTTTCGAAGATCTCGGGCCCTCTTTCCGGCACAGACACCCGAAGCACCGATGCTTTCATCGCTCGGGCACAGGCCGCCTTGGCACCGACCGGGCCATATCCTGTCGAGTTGAGCGCAGGCAAAGAACCCGCGTGGCGCGCCGACGAGCTCATGGGAGATAACCTGCATCGGGAAATCCGGATCACGCCAAAACGGTGCGTGGAGTGATGTAAACCTGGGTGCAAACCGGTGGTAACGCCCGCCCAATACGACAATGGGCAGGCCCGTGCAACGCAGCTTCAGCGTAATTCGATCAGACGATCAGGCGATCGTTTCAAGCCTCGCTGATCTTGCTGACGCTGGTGACCTGACCATTCCAGACCATCTCGTAATGCGCTGTTTGAATGATTGATAGAACCGGCTTGGGCGTCATCAGCGCCCAGCAATAACTGCCTTGCATCCGCACCGAGTGGTAACGAATCCCTGGACAGCGCGCCTCTTTGACGGACCTGCCCAAGCGCCTCGAGTGTGTGTAGTCGTCAGGGTCATAAACCGGATCAGTCAGCGCAATGGCAGCAGCGTCTTTCATTGCCACATCCACGAAGGCGCAGGACAACCCCCGGAACACAAACCGCTCATAATTGAGGCTCGGCACATTTGACCAATAAAGACTCTGGTGATGCCGAACCTCGGCCAATGCCGTGTCCATGGAGTCCGCCAGGTACAACACCCCAAAACGACCATCGCTGAACCGCGAACCCGCCGGGTTGACGTGGGTAAACGGCGCCGTCGCATAAGAGCAGCCAGGGATGCCGAACGGGATTTGATCCCGCGCAATCAACTCAAGATGACCCACTTCATTTTTCAGCCGGGGATTGGTCAGCGCCTGAATCTGATACAGCACCTCAAACTCGTCCGCATCCGCCACGTCATCAAACATCGCAATCGGTGGAAACTTCGAATTGACCAGTCGATAAGCCTGCAGCTGTTCGCCAGCCAGTGCTGCCAGTTCGCTCACCGTCACCATTGCGCACCACGCAGCACGTCAATGCGCTTGAAGGTTTCATACAAGGAAATCATGTCGCCCTGAGCCATGATCTCCAGCGGACTGCGCCCATTGAAAAACTCGTTGTGGTTGGCCATCGACGGGAAGCCGTAGACGTTGTCCGGGTTATCGAAGACCAGGCGCAATGCGGCGTGGATGTTGAGCACGAAGCTGATGCGCTGCATCTGGTCCGAATCGAGCGTCACGGACCATGCGGGATCGCGCTGCCGGGCGCGGGTGTAGGTGCTGCGGGAAATGCGCAGGATGCGACAGGCCTGATCGCTGGAGGCGCTCCACTTTTCGAGGATGCCGACGGCAGCGCGCAGGCCTGTTACGCATTGGGCTTTGGTAAAGGCTTGTTCCTGGAGGGGGACTGCCATATTCAATAGCTCTTTCTGAATCTGTAGATTCGAAGATAGGTTTAATGAATCTATAGAGCAAGTCTGCTTCGACCAATGGACATTGAAGTCATTGTTATCGGTTAAATACTTTTGGCGACGCGAAGGGAACCAATCTCCTCAATAACGACTAAATTTTAACGAGGGATATTTCCCCCTTACTGAAGGAACGACCCAATGTTCACATCACGCTCATTGATTGCCGCTGTCACAAGTCTTGCACTGGTCTGCGGCTCGGCAACGGCATTGGCCGATCCGGGTAATGGAAAGGGCCAGGGGAACGGCAAGGGAAACCCGCAAAACGGCCAGGCCCATGGCAACCAGGGAGGCCAGGCCGGCCAAGGCAAAAACGCCGGGGGCGGCGAATGGGGTCATGGCCCGAGTATCAATCACAACAGTATTCTGGGGATTGTCGGCGGCTATCGGGACTACTGGAGCCCCGGCCCTGCGTTGCCACCGGGTATCCAAAAGAACCTCGCGCGCGGTAAGCCGCTGCCTCCCGGCATTGCCAAAAAACTGGATGGCCGCCTGGTTGGCAGGCTGCCTCATTACGACGGATACGAATGGCAGCAAGCGGGGACCGATTTGATCTTGGTGGCGCTGGCCACCGGGCTGATTTATGAAGTGTTGAACGGTGCGTTTGATTAGCGCTTGAGTGGCGAATGCGATTGGAATCCACTCACAAAAGCCTCGTGATTCATTCCAGGCTCTGATGCTGATCAGAGCCCGCATCCATTGCAGTCCGTCCGTCGCAGGGCCAGGAACCGAAATGGGATTCTTGCGTCCTATGGCATGCGATATCAACCTACGGAAGCCACCATGCTTTTAAAGAACAAGAGTCTTTTTGCTGTCATGTCCTGCGCCCTGATGCTTGCGGCTGCGCCATTGCTCCCCGTTGACCTGTCCGTCATGAACTCCGCCTATGCGAAAGAGGGTGGTGGTGGTGGTGGTGGTGGTGGTGGCGGCGGCGGTGGCAATGGAGGAGGTGGTGGTAACGGCGGTGGCAATGGAGGTGGCCATGGCGGTGGCACGGGTGGTGGTCACAGCGGGTCCGGTCACGCCGGCAACGCTGACAGCAGTGGCCGTGGAAAGGGACTGTCCAGCGATCATGCCGGCAAGGCCGTTCGCGACCGTGGTGAAAGCGGAAACCACTATGGCAGTGAACGCAACGGTGATCGCAGTAAAGGCTCAACGACTTCAGGCATCGCCCAATCCAGAGATACGCGCGGCGTCACCAAAGCCGGTGCGATTTCGACCTCGACTCCAGGCGATCACAACGCGAAAGGGTTGAGTAACGCGGCTTCCTCGGGATCAAAAAACCCGTACTGACCCGCGAGGCTGAATCGGTCTGCTGCCTGGCCGGGCGTTGAAGCCGTATCGGTTGATGTAAGCGACTACACCGAAAAAAAACGGGCGCCTTTACGGTGCCCGTTTTCAGTTGTGCCGCTGCTTGAGCGCCGATCAAGCAGCAACCGGCATAAGCTGCAATCCCGGACACTTCTTTTGCCTGCACTATTCCTCCACGATGATCCCCGATCCCCCTGACTCGCCGGGAACATCCTTCAGCTTCGGCAATCCATCCTTGAGCCGCAGCACCGTCTCCTGATAGTGCACGTGGACAGCCGGCGAGTACGCGAGATCCGGAATGACCGCGGCATACACGTCAATCAGCCCCATCTCGGGGTGGTCCGTAAAGAGGTGCCCGCCACACGTCTTGCACCATTTGCGGTAGCTGCGCGGTGTCTTGTTGTAGGTGCCGATGTTGTCGGCACCCCGAGTCACTTGCACCGCGTCGGGTTTCCACAGCGTGAAGGCATTGACCGGTCCTGCTGACCAATGCCGACACGACTCGCAATGGCAATAGCCCATTGCGGCCGGTTCACCGCTGACGGTGAACTCGACTGCGCCGCAGAAACAACTGCCTTTGTACGACCGTTCAATGCTCATGGCATGACTCCTTTATCAATGGCCGATACAGCACGGATGCCTGTCTTCACTCGTCGATGTAGCGAACCGGTATCGCTGGCGAGCGCCGCACGTGCAGTTCGAAAATGTCAGGGCGCGCGTAATGCCCGGTGACGTCGAGCGCCCGTCGCGCCGGCGCCACGAGTGCGACGTCAATGTCCGCATACAGAATGCCGGCCTCCCGATGCAAGGGGCCGGCCACAATCCGGCCTTGAGGACTGACCACCACCGAGTCGCCATCGTTGATCCATTCGTCCGGATCGGCAAACAGTTGCATACGCGCTGGAAAGTCCTCGGGAATGTCACTGCCGCGCAGCGCGGTGCCGCTGCCGAGCACCCAACAGCGGCCTTCAAGTGCAATGTGCCGCATCGTGCTGATCCAGCCTTCGCCGGTGTCGTAGGTGGGCGCGATATAGATCTCCACCCCTTGGGCATACAGGGAATAGCGCGCCAGCGGCATGTAGTTTTCCCAGCAGATCAGCGCACCGACGCGGCCGACCGGTGTATCGACCGCACGCAACCCGGACGCATCACCGAAGCCATGCACCATGCGTTCCGGATTGGTCGGCATCAGCTTGCGATGGCGGTTGAGCACTGCGCCATCCGCACCGATAACGACTACGCTGTTATAGAGCGTGCCGCCTCCCGTAGATCGGTCGCATTCATTGATGCCACACACAATCGTCACGGCGTGAACCCTGGCGGCTTCGCATAATTCGCCCAGATCACCGTTGGCGATATCGACCGCGTTGGCCAGCAGCCGCGTGTGCAACTGGCCCATGACAGCCCCGTCCTTGCCCGCCGCCAGTCGCCAGATCCACGACGGGTAACCGGGAATGAACGATTCGGGCAAAACGATCAGCGAGGCGCCTGCTGCCGCCGCCTCGGCGACCGATTGCACGGCCCGGGCGATCGTCGCGCTGCGATCGAGCAGCACGGGCGGGCGCTGAATGATGGCTACCTTGGTCATGGCGTTCTCCATTGGCTTTTGGCTTTCGAAGGCTTGAGCGTGCGCGTGGCGAAGGGGCCGGGCTAGTTCAAAAAGTGAAGCGTTGCAGTTGCGGAGTCCAGGCAATGGAAGAGAGCTACGGCCAGTTCTGCACAGTCGCCCGCGGTGCTGAAGCCCTGTGCGAGCGCTGGACACCGTTGGTGGTGCGCGAGCTGCTGTGCGGCAGCAAACGCTTTAACGAACTGCACCGTGGCGTCCCCCGAATGTCCACCAATCTGCTGGCACAACGGCTACGCCATCTGGAAGACATCGGCGTCGTACACCGCACGGCCACCGGCAAAGTCTGGGAGTACAGCCTGACCGCGGCGGGCGAGGAACTGCGCCCCATCATCATGGCGCTGGGGCACTGGGGAGCGCGCTGGATCGGCAGTCGCCTGCGCGATGACCAACTCGACGCCGGCCTGCTGATGTGGGATGTGCGGCGGTTCGTGCGCATTGAGACGTTTCCGTCGCGACCGGTGGTCATCCAGTTCACGTTCCGCGACGCGCGGCCCGGCGAGCAAGCCTGGTGGCTGGTGGTGGAGCAGGGCGTGGCGGATCTATGCCGCGATGACCCGGGCCGCGAGCTGACGCTGGTCGTGGACTCCAGCGTGCGCGCGTTGACCGAAGTATGGGCGGGCGACCGCACACCGCGGGAGGTGCTTGAGTCGCAAGAGCTGCGTGTGGATGGCGCGGTGAAGGACGCGGAAAACCTGTGGCGCTGGCTGGGGACGAGTGCGTTTGCGGGGACCAGGAGGGCGGCAGTCACTCGTTAGCTTGGCGAAATAACCATCAGTGAGCGAGCGGCGCTGGCCGATCTGAGCATGATCTGACCGGCCTCAGTTCCTTATGTTGAAGACTCAGATCAAATCGTGTCGTCAGTCCTCACTGTAGAAACTTTACCCAGCCAGCAACGGCAAGTAACACGAAACAAGTCCAGCCTGAGAGAAGCCAGCGCCAGACGAGCATCCGCGGGACAAAACCCACACCTTTCACAAAGGCCACGCTCATGGCTGCGAATAATGCTGTAGCCAGCGCGTGGTCAGGCTTCCCGTCAGGAGCGGCCATCATGGGAGGATAGAGCGTGCAAGCGAGCATGATTGCTAAAGCGATCACCAAACTCGGCAAATGAAGGTGTGAGGTTGGTTGAGGGTTAGCGACGCGCGGCATCATGACAGCGTCTCGTCGTTGTCGCTCAAGGCTCGGCCAACTTCGTTCTCGCCCCACATCGCGTTCAATATAGCCAGTAGCAATGCAAAACCGACCCCCAGCATCCAGGCGAAATACCACATGTTCATTACTCCTTTGCCGGCACTAATAGGCAGAATGTTCGTTGGCTTTGATCTGTGCAACGGTGACCTTGCCCCGCATGACGCGATACGCCCACGAGGTATAAAGCACAATCAGTGGCATGAAGATCAACGCGGCCCAGAACATGATGGCCAGGCTTAAGTGACTGGCGACGCTGTCCCACACGGTAAGACTTGCCGCAGGCATCGTTGATGACGGCATGACGAACGGAAACATCGATACGCCGGCCGTGCAGATAACACCGATGACTGAAAGCGATGACGCAATAAACGCTGAAAGTGTATGGCGCGCCATCAACAGCACGGCGGCACCTGCTGCGCCGATCAATCCCAGTGCGGGCAGCAGCCACAGCAAAGGATAATGGCCATAGTTGGCCATCCAGGCTCCCGCTTCGCGCACCACGGACTTGCTGAGAATGTCAGGCAGTCCTGCCGTATCAACTACCGATGTAATGCGATAGCCATCAATCCATTGCAGCCAGATGCCGGCAACGATAAATGAACACACCAGCACGATCGCTGCACCCACCCCGCCTTTGATTGCCCTCGCCTGGATAACCCCTTCAGTGCGATGTGCCAGATAAGCACCACCTTGAAGGGTGATCATTGCGCTGCTTACAACGCCGGTGAGCAACGCGAAGGGGTTGAGCAGTTGCCAGAAGCTGCCGGTGTAGGTCGAAACCAGCAGGTCGTTAAAGTGGAACGGCACACCTTGCAGCAGGTTGCCAAACGCAATCCCGAAGACCAGAGGCGGCACTGCTCCACCCACAAAGAGTCCCCAGTCCCAAGTACTGCGCCAGGTGGAGTTGTGGATCTTGCTGCGATAGTCAAAACCCACCGGGCGGAAGAACAGCGCCCAGAGGACCAGAATCATCGCCCAGTAGAATCCGCTGAATGCGGTGGCATACACCACAGGCCACGCCGCAAACAATGCGCCACCCGCAGTAATGAACCAGACCTGATTCCCATCCCAATGCGGACCGACGGTATTGATAACGACGCGCCGCTCCATGTCATTGCGGCCGACAAAGGGCAGCAGCGTGCCGACCCCCATGTCGTGGCCATCCATGATGGCGAAGCCGATCAGCAATACACCGACCAGCGCCCACCAGATAATTTTCAGGGTGAAGTAATCAAGCATGGTGGAGTTCCTTCAAATGGGCATCGTGTACATAACGGCCAGTTCCGAGGCTGCCAGGACCTTGACGGGCAAACTTGACCATCAGGAACATTTCAACCACCAGCAGCACGGTGTAGAAAACGATGAATCCCGCCAGCGAGCCATAGAGGTTGTTGACGCTAAGCGTGGATACGCTCATGTGGGTCGGCAGCACGCCGTAAATGGTCCAGGGCTGGCGGCCGTATTCAGCGACGAACCAGCCCAGCTCGCAGGCAATCCATGGCGCAGGCAGCATGCAGAGCGCCCAACGCAGTAACCAGCGGCGTCGTGTGCAGGTCGACTTCAAGGTGCTCCAAAAGGCAAGTCCGAAGAGCACAAGCATGGCAAAACCTAGCGCGACCATGATCCGGAACCCCCAGAACATGGGTGTCACGCGCGGTACGGTATCGTTTACGGCCTTTTCGATAATGGCCGGCGTGGCCTGGTTGACGTCCTCGACATACTTCTTGAGCAACAGGCCAAAGCCCAGATCGGTTTTGTATTCATCGAATGTCTTCAGAGCTGCCGAATCGGTGCGATTGGCTCTGACGGCTTCAAGGGCATTGACGGCGGTAATTCCTCGGAGAATACGAGCGCGGTTCTTTTCTTTGATCTCATGAATGCCTGGAATCTGCTTGCTGACTGATCGTGTGCCAATCAGGCCCATCAGCCACGGCACTTCAACTTCCCAGTTATTTTTGGACTCGGCTTCATTAATACTGGCCACCAATGTCAGGCCCGCCGGAGCAGGCTTCGTTTCCCACATGGCCTCCATGGCTGCCATCTTGGTTTGCTGCGCCTCACCCACCGTGTAACCCGACTCGTCACCCAACACGATCACGCTCAGCACTGATGCGAGACCAAAGGCCGCCGCCACCCGGAAACTGCGTTTGGCAAACTCGACATCACGGTTCTTGAGCAAATACCAACTGGAAATCGACAGCACAAACATCGAACCGGTGACGTAGCCGGCTGAGACGGTGTGCACAAACTTGGCCTGTGCTACCGGATTGAAAACCACTGCCCAAAAATCAACCATCTCCATGCGCATGGTGATGTAACTGAATTCTGAACCCACCGGGTTCTGCATCCAGCCATTGGCGATCAGAATCCACAAGGCTGAAAGGTTTGTACCAATCGCCATCAGCAGCGTGACCAGCAAGTGGTGCTCTTTCTTCAGACGATCCCAACCAAAAAAGAACAGGCCGATCATGGTCGATTCAAGAAAGAACGCCATCATGCCCTCGATCGCCAGTGGGGCTCCGAAGATGTCGCCGACGTAATGCGAGTAATACGCCCAGTTGGTACCGAACTGGAATTCCAGGGTGATGCCCGTAGTCACCCCCAAGGCGAAGTTGATGCCGAACAACTTGCCCCAGAAGCGCGTCATGTCTTTCCAGATAACATTACCGGTCATCACATAGACACTTTCCATGATGACCAGCAGCCAGACCATGCCAACCGTGAGCGGTACAAAAAGAAAGTGATAAAGCGCTGTGGCTGCAAACTGCAGCCGAGACAAATCCACCAGGTGTTCTGAAATCACTTGCTTGCCCCTTGAGTCGAGGTGGGTACACCGAAACGGTTTCCGATGGTGTTCGAGTCGACACTGACGTGCGAATCCCGGATGAACAGCCACCACAGCACTGTCAGCACCAGTAGCTTGATCACTACTGCTGTGAGCAGATGGCGTCGCAGTCGTTTGTCGGAAATGGTCATGACTATGCAGTTAGCACACGGCATGCCAAGGGGGGGGAAGTAAGTTTTTATCGTTTTAAAACAGACGCTTAGATGATAATCCAGCGATGCGTGAAATGTGTTGGCAGGTCAGTGCGCTGCCAATCTGCCACGGTTGGCAGTCATTGGCAGTCTTACGGTGTGAGCACTCACTACTACGCCAAACCTTGTTCTTTCAATCGTCTGTACAAAGTACGTTCGCTAATTCCAAGGTGCTTGGCCAGTTCAGCGCGGGTACCTTTGAACGTAGCCAGTTCCTGTACCAGCGAGCTGCCATCGAAAGCAGTTGAAGTAGAGGCCTGAGCAGATGCCACCACGGATACCTGAGGCAAATGTATGGAGCGAATCACACCATCGTCAGCAAACAGACTGGCTCTTTCCAGAACATTGCGTAACTCACGGATATTGCCGGGCCAGGAAAACCGCTGCAATTGCGTCAGCGCATCAGCGTCTATTGTCAGTCGGCGCTTGCCTGAACCGGCGCGTTGCAGAAATGAATTCACCAGCAACCCAATGTCTTCAATTCGGTCGCGCAAGGGAGGTAACTGAATGGGAAAGGCGCTGATGCGGTAGTACAGGTCCTGCCTGAACTCACCTTTCTCCATCATTTTTTCCAGTGGTTTGTGGGTCGCCGCTATTAATCTGAAGTTAGCGTGAAGGGTCTCGACACCCCCGACACGGCGATAGGTGCCCGATTCGATCAGGCGCAACAGTTTCACCTGCATCGCCAGCGGAACATCGCCAATCTCATCGAGAAACAACGTGCCGCCCTGGGCCGTTTCAACCAGGCCAGGCTTACGCATGGTGGCACCGGTGAATGCTCCTTTTTCATGGCCGAACAACTCGCTCTCAAATAACGTTTCAGTCAAGCCAGAGCAATCAACGACGACAAAGGGTCCAGTGGCCCGCTCGCTGGTTTCATGTACGGCGCGGGCGAACAGTTCTTTGCCCGTACCGGACTCACCGAGCAGCAGCACCGGCAGCATTGAGGGTGCCACCCGCTGCAGCTCCGACAGGGCACGGTTAAAGGCGGGTGAACGGCCGACCAACCCTTCGTTGCTGGGCCGCGCTGATGCGCTGCGAACCAGTGTCAGACGCTCCACATAGGCAGTAATAACACCGTGCTCATCTAGAATCGGGCGCAATTCGACGTCGACATGCTCAGGACCGCGAGGCGTGTGGTGAATGTGCAAAACACGATCCGGTCCGCGCATTTCCTGCGCCTTTTTCATCGGACAGTTCTCACCCGCCTGATCACAGGGGACATCGTAATGGTGTGAGATTTGATAACACTTATGGCCGATAAAGGGCTTGTCAGCGCTGCCAAACTGCCGCTGATAGGCCGTGTTGGCAGCCAGAATGTTGTAGTCCGGATCGAGCACGATCATCGGCTGGGGTTCGTACTCAAGAAACGAAACAAGTGACTGAACTTGATCCGAGTGCGGGAGTGAGTGGGGTGGGGCGGGCAGGATAATCTTCATCGTGGCTCCTGAGAATCCATCCATCCTGTTGTGGCACTGCCACCTCTGTCAACAAGCACTGCCAATGGCAGTAAATCCAGGTGAATGTAGAAAAACTCAAACCATGCTGAAAAAAATAAACTTAATAAAATCAAATAGGTAGGAGCATATATTTGTGCGGGTAGGGCTTGGCAGACTTATTGCTATATCTGCCTCAATGTGAGCGGCTTGGTAAAAGCCCCCTAAGGAGACAGGCCAATGAGTGTAAAACTTCACGTCGAAGGATTCTTCGATTCTGCTACCAATACCGTCAGCTATCTTGTGCTGGATGAGGCGACTCACCACTGCGCTTTGATCGACAGCGTACTTGATTACGACCCTAAGTCCGGCCACACCAGCACAACGTCTGCCGACAAGTTGATTGCGAGGGTGAAGGAACTCAATGCGAAGGTCGACTGGATTCTTGAGACTCACGTCCACGCAGACCACCTGACGGCCGCGCCCTACCTGAAGGAAAAGCTCGGTGGGAAAACCGGGATCGGCAGTCAGATTTCTACGGTGCAGGAGGTGTTCGGCACGCTGTTCAATACAGGTCGCGATATGGCCCGCGATGGAAGCCAGTTCGATCACCTGTTCGTCAATGACGAGCCGTTTGCCATTGGCACGCTGCAATGCCACGCGCTCCATACACCCGGCCATACACCCGCCTGTATGACGTATGTCATCAGCGATGGGATCGAAACGGCTGCCTTCGTTGGCGATACCTTGTTTATGCCCGACTACGGTACTGCACGCTGTGACTTTCCCGGCGGCAATGCGCGCACGTTGTTCCAGTCAATCAACAAGGTGCTGAGTCTGCCGGCCAATACCTTGCTGTACATGTGTCACGACTACCAGCCGGGTGGCCGCGAGGTGCAGTTCGTCAGCACCGTTGCAGACCAGCGCGCGCACAACGTTCATGTGCGTAATGGCATCAGCGAAGAGGAGTTTGTGGCGATGCGCACAAAGCGTGATGCATCGTTGGAAATGCCGACACTGATCCTGCCATCGGTTCAGGTCAACATGCGAGCAGGGCACTTGCCCGAGCCTGAAGCGAACGGAACGCGCTACCTGAAAATCCCGCTCAACGTCGCCTGACGTTGCCTTTCCCAGAAAACGCATAAGAAAAATACCCATAACGGAGATCCTTATGGACATTCGCCACCTTGCGCCCGGACTGTCGGTATCAGAACAGATTTTCCCCAACCAATTGGCTGAACTCAAAGAAGCCGGTTTTCGCACCGTCGTGTGTAACCGTCCCGATGGCGAAGGCAGTGATCAGCCCTTGTTTGCCGAAATCAAACGAGCCGCCGAAGCGGCCGGCATCGAGGCGCACTACCTCCCCGCTGAGTCAGGCAAAGTCACTGACGAGCAAGGTATTGCCTTCGGCAAGCTCCTTGAAACACTGCCAAAGCCGGTGTTGGCCTATTGCCGTTCCGGCATGCGCTCGACAACGATGTGGGCACTGTCACAAGCGGGCCAGCAACCCCTGCCACAGATCGTCGAGACCGCCAAAAAAGCCGGGTTCGATATGAAAGGCGTCATTCGCCGGATCGCGAATCAGGGGCGCACGCCGGTCGAAGTGGCCGAGGCGCAGCATACCGTGGTCATCATCGGGGGCGGTGCGGCAGGTATCGCGACCGCTTCCAGTTTGCTGGCACGAGAACCCGGACTCGACGTTGCCATCATCGACCCGGCCGATGTGCACTACTACCAGCCTGGCTGGACACTTGTCGGCTGTGGAGTCTTCGATGCGCCACAAACTGCCCGAACGATGGGCACGACCATCCCTCGCGGTGTGCATTGGATCAAGTCGGCGGTCGCCGCTTTCGAACCCGAGAGAAATGCCGTCATTCTTGATGGGTGCAGAGTCGTCAAATACGAGCAACTGATCGTGTGCCCTGGTCTCAAGCTCAATTGGCATGCAATCGAAGGTTTGTCGGACACCCTTGGCCGCAACGGCGTGACTTCAAACTACCTGTATCAGCTTGCCCCCTATACGTGGGAACTGGTGCAGCAACTGCGTGGTGGCCGAGCCATTTTCACGCAACCGCCCATGCCGATCAAATGTGCCGGGGCGCCGCAAAAAGCCATGTACTTATCTGCCGATCATTGGAAACGTACCGGTGTATTGGACAAAGTCGAGATCGAGTTTTGCAGCGCCGGCGCGGTGCTGTTCGGAGTTCCCGACTACGTGCCCGCACTCATGGAATACATCAAGGCCTATGGTATCGACCTGAATTTCGGCAACACACTCACCAGCGTGAATGGGCCTGCACGGACTGCAACGTTCAACTGCGTCAACCCGGATGGCAGCGCCCATCTTGTTACGCGCGACTTCGATCTACTTCATGTGGTGCCACCGCAGATTGCACCCGATTTCATTCGCGTCAGCCCTCTCGCTGACGCGGCGGGCTGGATTGATGTCGACCCAGCCACTCTGCGGCATAAAACCTGGGTCAATATTCACGCGCTGGGCGACGCCACCAACACCAGCAACGCCAAGACCGCGGCTGCAGCACGCAAGCAGGCGCCCGTCGTTGCCCATAATGTGTTGGCCGCAATGGGTAAAGCCAAAGGCAGTGCCCATTACGACGGTTACGGCTCCTGCCCGCTGACGGTTGAACGCGGCAAGATCGTATTGGCTGAGTTCACCTATGGCGGCAAGGTCGCCCCCAGCTTTCCATCCTGGCTGATTGACGGTACCCGGCCATCGAGGCTGGCATGGCTGCTCAAAGAGCGGATTCTTCCACCGCTGTATTGGAAGGGAATGCTAAAGGGCCATGAGTGGATGGCGAAACCTGAGTTGGCTGACGTATGAAATCAGACCTGAAAGCAAGGAGACTGAGATGACCGTCGTCTTACTGCTCGGGCTTACTGTTGGCGTCATTCTGGCGCTGACCGGCGCCGGTGGAGGAATACTGGCTGTTCCGTTACTGGTGTTTGGAGTGGGATTGAGCATGGCCGAGGCAGGGCCAATCGGTTTACTGGCTGTCGGTTTAGCCGCGACCCTGGGTGCCGTAATGGGACTCAAAAACGGCACCGTCCGCTATAAAGCGGCGCTTTTAGTTGCAGGCGCGGGGATCGTCTGTTCTCCACTTGGCCTTTGGCTGGCGCAGCACACGCCTAACCTTCCGTTGACGATCATGTTTGCCTTCGTGCTGATGTACGTTGCGTTCCGGGTCTATCAACGATCGCTCACTCCCTCCACGGAGTCGAAGACCCCCGTCGCATCCAAACCACCGCCTTGTCTATTGGACGTGAACCGAGGAAAGCTTAACTGGACGGGGCCGTGTGCATGGGCACTCACCGTTTCCGGCATTGTCGCGGGCGGGCTTTCCGGCTTGCTCGGCGTGGGCGGTGGCTTTGTGATGGTGCCGGCACTCCAGCGATACACCAATTTGACAGCGCAGTCGGTGCTTGCAACGTCTCTTGCCGTTATTGCGCTGGTTTCCATTTCCGGCGTTGCTGCAAGCTCCGCAGCCGGGCATTTGCAGTGGGCGGTCGCCCTTCCGTTTTCCATTGGCGCATTGGTCGGAATGGTGTGCGGGCGTCTGATCGCTGCACGGCTGGCGGGTCCACACTTACAAAAAGGCTTCGCCGCAGTTTCCATGGTGGTGGCGGTGGCCTTGCTAGTGAAAGCTATTTAGTCATGTGCATACGTCGCCGTGACGCAAAGCAGGTGTTCGATCGCATCGGCAATCCCGCTGCATTGGCAGTCATCCACACCCTCTATCAACCATTTCGTGCCGGAGAATCTTCATGAATGTCGACTGGCTCAACTTCACCCCTTGGTCATCCCTTGCCGGTGGCGCACTGATTGGCTTGGCGGCCAGTCTATTCGTCGTCGCCAACGGGCGTATCGCAGGCATCAGCGGTCTGATCGGCAGTCTTTTACAGCGTGGGAGCGAGGGGGTGAGTGAGAAAGCACTTTTTCTCCTGGGCCTGCTCATCGCACCGATTCTATGGGGCTTGTTCGCCACGCTGCCGCAGATCGAATTCAAAACTGGCTGGTTCGGGCTGATCGTCGCCGGTGTATTGGTGGGCATCGGCACACGATACGGTTCAGGTTGCACCAGTGGCCATGGGGTGTGCGGCATATCGCGCCTTTCGCCGCGATCGATGGTTGCCACTGCGTGCTTCATGTTCAGTGGTTTCGCCACAGTGTTTGTCCTGCGTCATCTTCTGGGAGGTTGGACATGATCAAACTGAGTGCATTCATTGCGGGTCTGCTGTTCGGCTTGGGTCTGCTTCTGGCCGGCATGGCCAACCCGAGCAAAGTACTCGCTTTCCTGGATCTGACCGGTGCCTGGGACCCTTCCTTGGCGTTGGTCATGGTCGGCGCAATCGGCATAGCCATTGGCCCGCTGACCTGGGCACGCCGGCAATCCAGTTCGCTGCTGGGAAAGCCAATGCAGCTACCGATCAAACGTGAGTTGGACCCACGCCTGATTGGCGGGAGCCTGTTGTTTGGCATCGGCTGGGGAATAGCAGGCATTTGTCCTGGCCCCGCAGTGGCCATTCTGCTGACAGGACGCTGGCAAATAATCCTATTCATGTTGGCCATGCTGGCCGGCATGTTGTTGTTTACTGCGCTGGAGACCCGGCGCAACCATTGATCGGGAGATCGCCATGAAAGCGAATGTCGGAACCATTGATCGAACCCTGCGCATTGTCGCCGGTCTGCTTCTCATTGGCCTTAGTCTGTCCGGGGTGATCGGCGTATGGGGCTGGATAGGTTTAGTGCCGCTGGCCACTGGTATTTTCCGTTTCTGCCCTGTCTATACGTTGCTCGGCATCAAATCGTGCCAGTCGACCTGTTCGGACAGCAGAGAACGGCCATAAGAGGTTAGGTCTCGCAGGCCGTGCTTCAAAACCCTCAGATACCTGCTGCCATTATTGCGGGGGAGGGGATGAAGCGGTCTGCCAGACGCCTGGCCTGCTGAGTCGCGGCCTCACGCGCACGCAGGTCAACGTCTTCCCCCAGGATGGTTTTCTCCACAATCACCGAATGCACATCCGTGACGCCGATAAATCTCAGCCAGGCTTCCACGTAGGGCTTCTGAAAGTCGAAGCGCTCCGCCGGTGTGATCGACTGCGCCGAAAAATCCAGGCCGCGGGCGTACATCACCACGGCGCGTTTGTTGTGCAGCATGCCTTCCAGGCCGCGCTCCGGGTCAACGCTGAACAGGATGTCCTTCTGCGATACCAGGTCGATGAAGTGCTTGAGTTTGTACGGGATGCTGAAATTCCACAGCGGTACGGACATCACCAGTACATCCGCGCGGTGCAGGTGCGCAGCCAGTTCTTTCAACGTGTTCCAGGCCTCCTGTTGCGCTGTGGTCAACGGCGTGCCACTGAGCCCGGCGTATTTGGCCTCCATCGCCACATCATCAAATTCCGGCAGCGCCATGCTCCAGAGGTCGAGGGTGACGATTTCAGTGTCCGGGGTGTTTGCTTGATAACGCGCAATGAAACTGCGAGCGACTTCAAGGGAAGCCGAGCGCTGTTTGCGTGGAGAGCATTGAATATGCAAAAGGGTTGTCATGGCACACCTTGAATGATGAGGGCGGGGCAGGTGACGCATTGCAACATAGTTGTATTTGAAATATAAATCGTAAATTCCAACTAGATTAATCACGAATAAAACTATGTTCGACACGTTGCTGCTCAAGACATTTGTTACGGTCGTCGATGAAGACGGCTTCAGCCGTGCCGCCCAGAAGCTGCACCTGACTCAGTCGGCGGTCAGTGGTCATGTGCGGCGATTGGAAGAGCAGATTGGTAAGCCGCTGTTGACGCGTACCACCCGTTCCCAGCAACTGACGGCCGATGGCGAGCGCCTGGTCGCTTACGCACGCACGATCCTCACGCTGAACCGTGATGCCTGGACTGACCTGACACGCACACCGTTTCACGGGCGGTTGCGGATCGGGTTGTCCGAAGATTTTGTCGAGTCTCGATTGCTGCGCACTGTTCAGGATTTCGCGGCGCAGTACCCCGGGATGGAAATCGAGGTGCAGGTGAACATCCCCGGTTCGTTGCTGGCGCTGATGAAGCAAGGGCAACTGGACATGGTCATTGGTTCGTTGTGCGAAACCAGCGAAGCGGGGTTGCTGCTGTGGCAAGAGCCGCTGGTGTGGGCGTGGTCGGCGCAACCCGTCACCCGGTTACCGACGCCGTTGCCGCTGGCCCTGTTCCCCGCGCCGTGCCCTTATCGCGAAGCCGCGCTGACGAGACTGGCGCAGGCCGGAATCGCCCAACGCACGGCAATGTTGTGCAGCAGCACCGCCGGGTTGCGGGCGGCGGCACTGGCAGGCTTCGCGATAGCGCCCATGCCTCTCAGTCAGTTGGGGCAGGGGCTGGCGGTTATCGGGGCTGAACAAGGATTGCCGGCATTGCCGGATGCGCAATGTCGGCTGTTCGCCTCACCTGAAGCGGATCAGGCGATGGTGGCAGCGGTCACTCAGCTCATTGTGGAGTATTGCTCCACGCGCAGGGCTTGATTGGCATGGGCGTAGCGGCATCCATTTGAGTCAGTGATTGCAAGCTTGGATGGGCGCCTGTATCTCCTAAATGCGGGGCATCTGTATCTATCGAGAATCCCACTGGAGCGGTACGGTCCACAGATCCTCTGTCATTGATGAGCCACCCATGGATCTAACGGATGTTCCCTTTGGTACGACCGATTGGTCGACTGTCGAACCTGTCCAGTACGCCGGACAGACGGGCACTGCCTATTGGCGAACCTGCCAGTTTGGTTCGACGCGTGTGCGGATGGTTGAATACAGTCCTGGTTATCTGGCCGATCACTGGTGCTGGAGAGGGCATATCCTGTTGTGCCTGGAAGGCGAGTTGCACACGGAACTGGAGGATGGTCGCCAATTCACGCTTACAGCGGGGATGAGCTATCAGGTGGGCAACAACGCTGAGGGGCATCGATCTTTCAGCACCACAGGCGCGAAGTTGTTTATCGTGGATTGACTCTGGTACCAACCACGAGCGTCCCATTGCAGAGTCAGGTGCTCATCGAAGGACGTTTGTGGCAGCACTGTGCGCCCGTTCTGCCTGTCCAGAGCTTGACGGAGTAAAAACAGAGCGTAAAAAAGCCCGGCATGTCAGGCCGGGCTTCTTGTTGGATGCCGCAGTAAAGCCGTTCATTCAGGCAGCGCGGCTTTCGATCAGACGGTCAGAACCACCTTCAGCGACGCGGTTTTCGATCAGACGGTCAGAACCACCTTCAGCGACGCGGTTTTCGATCAGACGGTCGGAACCACCTTCAGCGACGCGGTTTTCGATCAGACGGTCACAACCACCTTCAGC
>NZ_JASCOM010000389.1:0-3858 GCF_029959925.1 Pseudomonas sp. PS02303 | reverse complement strand
GGGTCAGTCAGCAATGATGTTGACTGACCCGCCGCCATCGCGAGCAGGCTCACTCCTACAGGGGAGCAGCGTTTATTCGCCGATGGCGATGCCGTGCGCAGGATCGTTGATCCACTCGCTCCACGACCCGGCATACAACGAGCCCAACGGATAACCCGCCAGGCAAAGTGCGAACAGGTTATGGCAAGCCGTCACACCAGAACCGCAATACGCCACCAGATCGGTCGGCGCACGATCGCCGAGTTTCGCCGCAAAGCGCTGCTTGAGCTGATCGGCCGGCAGGAAACGTCCGTCACTGCCCAGGTTCTCGGTGAAGGCTGCGCATTGCGCACCGGGGATGTGCCCGGCAACCGGATCGATCGGTTCGACTTCGCCCTTGAAACGCGGCAAGGCGCGAGCATCGAGCAAGGTCAGCGTGGGTTGGCCGAGACGTTTTTGAAGCTGTTCGGCGCTCAAGATCAGCGCGTCGTCCGGCGTCCCGGTAAAGGTGCCGCGCGGGGTGTCGCACGCATCCAGGCTCAGCGGCAACCCGGCGGCGTGCCAGGCCTTGAGCCCGCCATCGAGAATAAACACGCCGTCACGCTTGCCCAGCCAGACCAGCAACCACCAGGCCCGCGCCGCGTAGGCACCGGGGCCGTCATCGTACAAAACCACTTCGCTGTCGGCGTTGATGCCCCAGGCTTGCAGACGCTCGATCAACTCTTCAGGCTCAGGCAACGGATGGCGCCCGGTCACACCCTTGACCACTGTCCCGCTCAAATCACGCTCAAGATCGGCAAAACTCGACCCGGCGATATGCCCTTCGGCATAACTACGCTGGCCGTAATCCGGGTCTTCAAGGGCAAAACGACAATCCAGAATTACCAGCCCAGGTGCATCCTTTTTCAGGTCCAACGCTTGCGGGCTGATCAGTTGCGCAATGGGCATAACGGGCTCCTGTGATTAAGTCGGTCTTGAATCCTACTGCACTTCTTCCAGCGCCTGGGCCAGTGGCACGTAAAACTCTTCGTACAGCGCGTTGACTGCGTCGCGAGACTGTTCCGTGACGAAACCGGCCTCAAGCACCAGCACCTGATACACCCCACGTTTAATCGCCTGCTCACTCAGGTGATTGGAGTTTTCCCGCGTGGTGCACAGAAAACGCACCCAGGACGTCAGGATAATCCAGGCATTGAGCGTCAGGGATTCGATCTGGACTTTGTCCATTTTGAGGATGCCGGCGTCGACGAAGGCAGCGTAGATGTGGGTGCCATGGATCAGGCAGCGCTGGGAGAAACGCCGATAACGGGCAGCCAGTTCGGGATCGCTGTCGAGCAAATGCTCAAGATCGCGATGCAAAAACCGGTAGCGCCACATCGCCGCCAGCAGTTCCTGAAGGTAGAAGCGCTTGTCTTCCACCGTGGACGCTCGGCCCTGGGGCGGGCGCAGGAAGCTGTCCACCAGGCTTTCGTACTCACTGAACAGCACGGCGATGATCGCCTGCTTGTTGGGGAAGTGGTAGTACAGGTTGCCCGGAGAAATCTCCATGTGGGCAGCAATGTGGTTGGTGCTGATGCTGCGCTCGCCCTGTTGATTAAACAGCTCCAGGCTGTTCTGCACGATGCGCTCGCTGGTTTTGATCCGAGGGGCCATGGCTTGAGCTTTAATTCAGAGTGCGTTGGCAGGCATCTTACGACCTATCGGCGAGTGGATAAAACAATGCTGCGCCAGGATGCCATTTGACTTTATAGAGCTTAGACTCTAAAACGTGCCTCATTACAACAAAAACCGGAGCCGATCATGACCGCCGACATCGCTTATCTGCAGAACCTGCAACAGCCGCTGGACGAGCTTCAGGCCCTGTTCGATGCGCAGCGTGCGGCGTATGCGGCCAACCCGATGCCACCGGCCGCCCAGCGCCAGCAATGGCTCAAAGCCCTGCGTGATCTGCTGAGCAACGAACGCCAGTCCTTGATCGAAGCGATCAGCCAGGATTTCAGCCACCGCAGCGCCGATGAAACCCTGCTCGCCGAACTGATGCCGAGCCTGCACGGCATTCACTACGCCAGTCAGCACCTCAAAGGCTGGATGAAGGCCTCGCGGCGCAAGGTCGGTATCGCGTTTCAGCCGGCTTCGGCGAAAGTGGTTTACCAGCCGCTGGGCGCGGTCGGCGTGATCGTGCCGTGGAACTACCCGCTTTATCTGGCTATAGGGCCGCTTGTGGGTGCGTTGTCGGCGGGCAATCGGGTGATGCTCAAACTCAGTGAGTCGACCTCCGCCACCGGCTTGCTGCTCAAGGAACTGCTGGGCCGGATCTTCCCGCAAGACCTGGTCTGCGTGGTGCTGGGCGAAGCTGATATCGGTGTCGCGTTCTCCCGACTGCGTTTCGATCACCTGCTGTTTACCGGCGCCACCAGCATCGGCAAGCACGTGATGCGCGCGGCAGCCGAGAACCTGACGCCGGTGACCCTTGAGCTGGGTGGCAAGTCCCCGGCCATTGTGTCCCTCGACGTGCCGCTCAAGGACGCCGCCGAACGCATCGCGTTCGGCAAGACGCTCAATGCCGGGCAAACCTGCGTGGCCCCGGACTACGTGCTGGTGCCGGAAGATCGTATCGGCGCTTTCGTCGAAGCCTATCGCCACGCGGTTCGCGGGTTTTATCCGACACTGGCCGACAACCCGGACTACACGGCAATCATCAATGACCGGCAACTGGCGCGACTCAATAACTACGTCAGCGACGCCACCAGCAAGGGCGCGCTGCTGATTCCGCTGTTTGATCAGGGCCAGGGCCGGCGCATGGGTCATAGCGTGCTGCTCAACGTCAGCGACGACATGACCGTGATGCAGGATGAAATCTTCGGCCCGCTGCTGCCGATCGTGCCGTACAAGACGCTTGATCAGGCGTTTGCCTACATCAATCAACGACCTCGTCCGCTGGCGCTGTATTACTTCGGCTACGACAAGCGCGAACAAAATCGTGTACTCCACGAAACCCATTCCGGCGGTGTTTGCCTCAACGACACCTTGCTGCACGTGGCGCAGGACGATATGCCGTTCGGTGGTATCGGCGCCTCGGGCATGGGCCATTACCACGGTCACGAAGGTTTCCTGACCTTCAGCAAGGCCAAAGGCGTGCTGATCAAGCAACGCTTCAACGCGGCGAAGCTGATTTACCCGCCCTATGGAAAATCCATTCAGAAACTGATTCAGAAGCTGTTTATCCGCTAACAATCGCACCCTCGGGTAATAACAATAATGAGCCCAAGCCTGTCAGATACACCCGCGCTGTCGCGGCGCGGCCTGCTTAAATTCAGCCTCGGCGCGAGTGCTTTCCTGGCGACGGCCGGATTGGGCGCGAGCCTCAGCGGCTGCTCATCGAGCATTCCGGCCAGCGGTTTCGCGACCCTGCGCAGCGGCGATCTGTTGTTTCTGCGGGCATTGGTCCCGGTAATGCTCGAAGGCGCCGTGGCCGCCGAAAAAATGCCGGCCGCCGTCGATGGCACCCTGAAAACCCTGGATAACGGCCTGAATCACCTGTCGCCGGAAATGCTCAAGCTCACTCGGCAATTGTTCGACGTGCTGGGGATGGCGGTGACCCGCGGGCCGCTGACCGGGATCTGGGGCAGCTGGGAAAACGCCAGTGTCGATGAGATCCGGCACTTTCTCGATCGCTGGGAAAACAGCTCGTTGAACCTGTTGCGCATGGGGCACAGCTCGTTGCTGCAACTGGTGATGATGGCGTGGTACAGCCGCGCGGAATCGTGGGTGCATTGCGGGTATCCGGGGCCGCCTGCCGTTTAAGACTGGGTCGACCCCTTCGCGGGCAAGCCTCGCTCCTACAGAACCGCGTAAGCCCTTGTAGGAGCGAGGCTTGCC
>NZ_JASCOM010000388.1:0-3862 GCF_029959925.1 Pseudomonas sp. PS02303 | reverse complement strand
CGAGGGAGCTTGCTCCCGTCTGCGGAGCAGTCGCTTGAATGGGGCGCTTCGCACCCAGCGGGAGCAAGCTCCCTCGCCACAGGTCTATTTTCGGCAGTAGATAATCACCGCCGCCCGAAGCTTGCCCCGGCCAAAACTGCACATCTTGTCGAACTCGCCGTGGCTGACCGGCAAATGCTGGCAGTCCATCGGTTGGCGATGTTGGCTGTGGTCCACATCCGGGTCGTGCAGGTAGACAAATTCGTCATCGCAATCGGTGACGATCACCCAATGCGGCGCCTTGGAGCGGGTCAGCCGATAGCTGCTGATCAGCACCAGCGGTTGTCCGCCATCGTCCAGTAGCCGAGGGAGGTTCAGCGGGCCGCCGATCACTCGCTCCACATCCGTCTCGAGTAGCTGCGTGGTGAACTCCTCGTGCACCAGACGCATTACGTCTTTTTTATGCTCATCGCGCACGCCATCGAGAAACAGCGGCCCTTCCATGCTCAGTTGCAGACGCACCCGAAATCCACGGCGCCATGCCGCCAGCGCCAGGCCTTGAGGGCTGCAGCCGCCATGGCCTGCGGTCATGAACACCGTCGTCGCCTCACGCCAGATTTGCAGTTCTTCGCGACGCTCCAGCCATCGATTGCCTTGCAGCGCTGCCATGGCCATTAACAGGCAGGCCGGGCCGCAAGTGAAATCGGTGGTCTGCCGGTACCACGGGACCTGGATGTTGCGCGAATCGCAGTGCTCAAGAATGCGTTTTTCCAGGCGCAGCGCATCGGCATGGTCCTGGTAATAATCATGGATCAGCGCGAAACGCCGGTAACCATTGCGCTCATACAAGGCAATCGCCGCGGGGTTGTCGATCCGCACCTCAAGGCGCAAGTAGGCGCAATCATGTTCAAGGGCGCAGGATTCGATGCGTTCGAGCAACTGCTTGCCCAGTCCGCTGCCACGGGCCTCGGTCGCGATCGCGATCGAGTAAAGCCGCGCCAGCGAGGTGCCTCGGTGAAACAGCACCACCGCATAGCCGACCAATTGCTCGCCATGCTGGGCCACCAACAACTGCCCGTGCGCTCGAGTGATCATCCACAGAAAGCTGCGACTGTTGAGCCGGTCCGTGGTGAAACATTGCTGTTCGAGTTCCAGCAGCGCGGGTAAGTCTTCAACTACCGCCAAGCGAAAGACAGTGTTCATATGACCGCCGTAAAAGTTACGTAACGAAACGGGACTTTCGAAAAAGTTCGTGCTTAATAGGAAAGGTCTTGTTCTCCAACGGATCAATCACTATGTCAGCGGTACAAGGTCATTGGCGCGAAGTATCCGAGCAAACTTTGCCGGCAGCAACTTATTTAAATGACGCAGGCAGAACTTCAAGTCAGTTGATAATCATCGTCGAACGCAAGGAAGACTGGGCCTCGTATTTCCCTAGCGAGGACATTGTCAGCGCCCAGGAATACCTCGAGCAGACGCGGGACAACGAACAGGGCAAACGGGTCCAGGTGATCAACCTGTGCCGCAGCTACAAGTATCTGGGGCACGGCTATTACTGCTCGTTGCTGGCCGAAGCGCGGGGGCACAAGGTCATTCCGTCGGTGCGCACCATCAGTGAGCTGACCAAGAAGTCGTTGTACGGCCTGGCCCTTGATGACCTGGATAAACCCCTGGAAAAAGCCCTCAGCAACCATCTTTACAGCGACACCGAAGGCTTTACCCTGACGTTGTACTTCGGCAAAACCAATATAGAACCCTTGCAGGATCTGGCACGGCAGTTATTTGAAGTGTTCCCCTGTCCGATATTATTAGTTGAGTTTCGCCGAACGAATGGCTGGCACATCGAAGGTATAAAGTCCGGGGCGTTGCATAAGTTACGTGAAGACCAGGAAGATCAATTTGCCAACTCTCTGGACAGTTTCAGTCGCAAGATCTGGCGTGTGCCACGCTCACGACGGCTGGCCCGTTATGACCTGGCCATCCTGCATGATCCGCAGGAAGCCTTGCCTCCTTCCAATGCGAAGGCGCTGGATAATTTCGTGCGCGTCGGTAAGACCTTGGGCATTGATGTCGAGCTGATCGAGCGCAAGGACTACGCACGCATTGCCGAATACGACGGCCTGCTGATTCGCGAGACCACCAGCGTTGACAACCACACCTATCGCTTTGCCAAAAAAGCCGAGAGCGAAGGGTTGGTGGTGATGGACGATCCGGCGTCGATCCTGCGCTGCACCAATAAGGTCTACCTGACCGACTTGCTCAAGAGCCATCAACTCGGCATGCCCGCCACCGAAATCCTCTATAAGGAACGACCGGAAGATTTCGAACGGGTCGGCGAGCGCCTGGGCTTTCCCTTGGTGCTGAAGATCCCCGACGGCTGTTTCTCCCGGGGCGTGATCAAGGTCGAAAGCCAGCAAGCCTTGCTCGAAGCGACCGCCGAACTGTTCGAACACTCGGTGCTGTTGCTGGCCCAGGAATTTTTCTACACCGAATACGATTGGCGTATCGGCGTGCTCAACCGCAAACCGATCTTCGCCTGCCAATACTTCATGTCCAAGGGCCATTGGCAAATCTATAACCACAAAGCCAAGGGCCAGGACATCAACGGTGAATGCCGCACCCTGGCGGTCCACGAAGCGCCGCGCGCCGTGGTGGAGCTGGCCGTGAAAACCGCCAATCTGATCGGCGACGGCCTCTACGGCGTGGACCTCAAGCAGTCCGGCGACAAAGTGGTGGTGATCGAAGTCAACGATAACCCGAACATGGACGCCGGCATCGAAGATGCGTACTTGCAGGACGATTTGTATTCGCTGGTACTGGAAGAGTTCGTCCGTCGCCTGGAACTGAAACGTCGCGGCCAGGCCTGGTGATCGGCCGATGATCAAAAGCTTTCAACTGGACGGCGGCACCTTGCATGCCGTCGAACGACTGGATGCCGAGGTAATGCTGTTCAGCAACCCCGATGCCGCCGAACGGGACCTGTTGCACAGCCATTTCAAGCTTGATGAGCACGCGTTGGCCTCGGCCCTGGACCCTGACGAGGTGTCGCGCATCGAGTTCCATCCCGACAACCTGTTCCTGATCTGGAAGCGCCCGGAAAATTACTCCGGTGCCGGCAGCCTGGCGTTCGAAGTGTCGTCCTGTGGCCTGTTGTTTTCTGCACAGCGCCTGCTGGTGATCGCCACTGACGATGCGCCGCTGCACGGGCTCGGCACCCGGCAGCGGCTGAACACGCCGCTGGATGTGCTGCTCGATCTGCTGTTCAACAACATCCATCACTATCTGGGCCACCTGAAGGTAATCAAGCTGGTTGCCCGGGAGTTGCAGCAGAAGTTCAACGCCTCGATGCAGAACCAGCACCTGATCCAGATGTTCAACCTCAGCGAAAGCCTGATCTATTACATCAACGCGATTCACAGCAACGGCGCAGTGCTGACGCGGTTGCGCAATCATGCCGCCAAGGAACACTTCAGCGCCGAGGCCATCGGGCTGATCGACGACCTGATTATCGAAAATAACCAGTGCTATAAGCAGGCGGAAATTTACTCCACGGTGTTTTCCGGGCTGATCGACGCCCGGGGCAACCTGATGAACAACAGCATGAACAACCTGCTGCGCAAGCTGACATTAATTAACGTGGTGTTTTTGCCGCTGAACCTGATTGCGAGCATTGGCGGCATGTCCGAGTTCAGCATGATGACCGGGGACACGCCGTGGTGGGTGTCGTATCCGTTGTTTCTGACGGCGATGATGATTGGGGCGGGGGCGATGGTGCTTGGGCTCAGGCGGCTGGCGAAATGACGATGTCGACTGTCAGGCCGTCTTCGCGGGCAAGCCTCGCTCCTACAGGGGGATACGCTCCAATGTAGGAGCGAGGCTTGCC
>NZ_JASCOM010000387.1:0-3886 GCF_029959925.1 Pseudomonas sp. PS02303 | reverse complement strand
GGCTCGCTCCCACAGGGGGTTGGTGTCGATCACAAATTCCGTGGTCACAGCAAATCCCTTGTGGGAGCGAGCCTGCTCGCGATGGCGGCAGCAGGAACACCAATAGTCTATTTACCGAGTGAAATCTTCGGCGCCCAGGTCAGCCATTCATCTTCAAACTTGTCGAACAGCGGGAACGTCTGCTCAGGCCGCGCCGGATTGCCCATGCGATCACCCTCCGGCGTGGCGAAGGCGATACCGCCCTGAATCAGCGTTTCCAACGATTCGGTACGGACCGTCGCGCCTTTGAACAAGCCGTAGTCGAACCCGAAACCGCTGGTGTTCCAGAAACGTGTGCCGCTGCGCACCAAGGGCGCGTATTTCGGCTCGATCAGAATGTGCACCAACACACGGTCAGCGGTCTGACCCAATTCATAGCCCGTCACCTTGCCCACGGTGACCTCGCGGTACGTCACCGGCACACCGATTTTCAGTGAACCACGGCGAGCGGCGCTCAACACCAGACTCAAACCGGCTTCTTGCTTGGCCGATTCCGGTGGAGTGGCCAGGGCGACGAAGTTCTTCTGCGGCCCCAGATTCTTCGCTGCTGGCTGCACTTCGATGTATTGGCCAGTTACCAGCGTTTCCAGGTTGGAGGTCTTGATCAGGCCCAACTCAGGCTTGACCACCCAGAACTGACTGCCGACCCGGGCAATGCGCTCCGGCACTTCGGTGATTCGTGCGGTGAGCATCACCGATTGCAGGTCATCACTGAGGTCGACATCTTCGATCTTGCCGACATCCAGGCCTTTGAATCTCACGGGAGTGCCACTGCGCAAGCCATCGGCGCGATCGACCTTGATCGTAACCACGGCGCCTTTCTGGTTGGCTTCCTCATGGCTGGCGAACAGGCGGAAACGCGGAATGCGTTTTTGCAACGGCGCCTTGGCTTCGGGGGTTTCGAAAGCGATGCCGCCGGCCATCAGGCTTTGCAACGATTCACTTTTGACCTGGATTCCGCCGGTCAGTCCGCCTGTGAGCGTGATGCCGCTGGCATTCCAGAAGCGTGTCGAGGCATTGACCAGGCCTTCGTATTCCTTCTCGATGTGGACACCGATCACCAGTTGCTTCTTCTTTTTGGAGAACTGATAGCTCTGCACCGAACCAACCTTGACCTGCTTATAGAGAATCGGACTGCCGACTTCCAGCGAACCCAGGTTTTCGGTGAACAACACCAGATGCAGACCGGGCGAACGCAGATCCAACGGCGGCGCCTTGGGTCTGGCCACAAATTCACGTTGCGGCGCGGCCCCTTTGTCGCCCGGTCGCACAGCGATGTAGTTACCTTTGACCAAGGCCTCCAGCCCGGTGATGCCCGCAAGGGAAATCGACGGTTTGACCACCCAGAACTGAGTGCCTTCGACCAGGTAATCCTCGGCCAGTGGATCAAGTGTCAATTCGGCAGTGGCGGCATTCAGGTCCGGATCGACCTTCAGCGCTTTCAGGTTGCCGACCTGGATGCCTTTGTACATGACCGGAGTACGGCCGGCCTGCAGGCCTTCGAAATCGCTGAGTTTGACCTTGACCCGAATGCCGGCAGCGGCGGCATCGAAGTCCTCGTAGAGGCGAAACGGCAGGCTTGGATCGGTGGGCGGGCTGTCCTTGCGGTTCTCCGGCGTGGCGAAGGCGATACCGCCGGCGACGATGCTGGCGAGCGATTCGCTGCGCACTTTTACACCAGACAGGTTGGCGTCGATGCTGATGCCGCTGGCGTTCCAGAAACGGGTGTGTTTGCGCACCAGATTGGCGTAGGTGGGCTCAATGAACACTTTGAGCTCGACTGTGCTTTGATCTTCCGACAGCAAGTAGCTTTTGACTTGGCCGACCTTGATCTGCTTGTAGAACACGGGGCTGCCGCGATTCAGTGAACCGAGACGATCAGCCTTGATGGTGAGGTGCAGGCCGGGCTGAGAGTCTGACAGCGGGGGCTCTTCAGCCAGGGCCTTGAACTTGCGGGTAGGCTCGCCCTCGCCGGGGCTGATGGCCACGTAGTTGCCGGACACCAGCGTTTCCAGCCCGGTGATACCAGCCAGGGTCACGCTCGGTTTGACCAGCCAGAAACGGGTGCTGGTCTTGAGGTATTGCTCCACGTCCTTGTTCATCTCGACGGTGGCGATCACACCTTTGGAACTGCCTTCGTCATCGAGCTTAAGGGTTTTCACCTTGCCGACTGGCATGCCCTTATAGACGACTTCAGTCTTATTGGCCTGAATGCCTTCACCGCTCTCGAAACGCACCTGTATCTCGATGCCAGTTTCGCTATAGGCACGCCAGCCGAGCCAGCCGCCGATGATCAGGGCGATCAGGGGCAGCACCCAGATGGCAGACCAGTTCGAAGCCGGTCGGGTTTTAGCTGTAGGCAAATCAGTCATGGTCGTCGTCCGACTCCGTGTTATCCCAAATCAGTCGGGGATCGAAAGTAACTGCGGCAAGCATCGTCAAAATCACCACACTGGCGAAAGCGATGGCACCAAGATTGGCTTCGACGCTGGCAAGCCGTCCGAAATTCACGACCGCCACCAGGATGGCGATCACGAAGATGTCCAGCATCGACCAGCGGCCGATGAACTCGATAAAGCGGTACATCCAGATTCGTTGGCGTGCCGAAAGGGGCTGGCGACGTTGTACTGAAAACAGCAGCAGCGCGATGCCCACCAGCTTGAACGTCGGCACCAGAATACTGGCGATAAAAACCACGGCGGCGATGGGAATCATGCCGTGCTGAACCAGCTGGATAACGCCCGACATGATGGTGCTGGGATCGCCCTGCCCTAATGAGCTGACAGTCATGATCGGCAGCACGTTGGCCGGAATGTAGAGAATCGCTGCGGTGACCAGGAGTGCCCAGGTCCGCATGACACTGTTCGGGCGACGGGCGTGCACCAGCGCACCGCAACGGGTGCAGGTTTGCTCGTCGGTGTCGGCTTCCTGCTTGTTCAATTCATGGCATTCGGTGCAAATCAGAATGCCTGCATCAATCGCCCGCATGGGCATCCTCTCCTGACAAAGCCTGCCAGATCTGATGAGGCGACATCACGACCTCCAACCAGACCTGGACCAACAACAAACTGATAAAGCAGGCCAAACCGAGACCTACTGTAATGGCTGCCATATCTGCCAGTTTTACGATCGCCACCAGTACGCCCATGAGGTAAACCTCGAGCATCCCCCAGTCCCTTAGATGGTGATAAATACGGTAGAGCAGCAAACCGTAGCTGCGTCCGATATCAAACCGGATGCTCAATAGCACGGCCAATTGGCAGAGCAACTTGAGCAACGGGATTCCCATGCTGCACAGGAACACAATCACCGAGACGCCTTGCATGCCGGTATCGAACAGACCGACAACGCCGGTCCAGACGGTGTCTTGCGACGATTGCCCGAGTAGATTGAGCTGCATGATGGGTAAAAAGTTCGCCGGGATGTACAACAACAGCGCGGCGATGACCAACGCGAGACTGCGCTGCACTACGTTGTGCCGATGGGCGTAGAGTTCGTAACCGCAGCGCGGGCACAGGGCTTTCTCGCCATGGGCAAGCTCAGGCTTGCGCATCAGCAAGTCACACTCATGGCAGGCCACCAAGTCGTCCAGCGGTAATTCTGACAGCCCGGGGGCGTCAACCGGATCTGGCATAAGGGCTCTGGCTCCGAAAAAAGTTGGACCTATTCTAGTGTCATGAGTCGAAAATAACTGTGCAAATTTGTGTTGTAGCTTGAGGAGAACTTTCCTGCGGACAAAACAAAACCCCTACCTGCATACGCAGATAGGGGTTTCGGAATTTAATCTTGACGATGACCTACTCTCACATGGGGAAACCCCACACTACCATCGGCGATGCATCGTTTC
>NZ_JASCOM010000386.1:0-3895 GCF_029959925.1 Pseudomonas sp. PS02303 | reverse complement strand
CGCGAAAGCAGTGTGTCGATTGACAATAATCTTGCCTGACACGGCGCCTTCGCGAGCAGGCTCGCTCCCACAGGGGCCGGTGTCGACCTACATAACCGGTGTTCATCTGCTCCGACCCGCTACTAAGGAACTAGCAATCTCCACACTGCGGGCAATTGTTGCGAGGGCGGCGGCGCCCAAGAATCTGCACCAGACCGGGAAAATTTCCCGGGTATAACAAAAACCGCAGAGGCAGCCGTCATGACCCAACCCGCACGTCGCCAACCCTTCGTCTTGAGCCTGTTGCTCAGTGCCATGCTGTTGTCCGGCCAGGCATTGGCCGGCGTCACCGACCAGGACATTCTCCAGGACCCCAAGAACCCGGAGCAGATCGTCACCAACGGTCTGGGCGTCCAGGGTCAGCGCTACAGCCCGCTGGACACCCTCAACGTCAGTAACGTGAAGGACTTGCGCCCGGTCTGGGCGTTCTCCTTTGGCGGGGAAAAACAGCGCGGTCAGCAAGCACAGCCGATGATCAAGGACGGCGTGATGTACATGACCGGTTCCTACTCGCGGGTGTTCGCCGTGGATGCACGCACCGGCAAGAAACTCTGGCAATACGATGCGCGCCTGCCCGATGACATCCGTCCTTGCTGTGATGTGATCAACCGTGGCGTTGCGCTGTACGGCGACCTGGTGTTCTTCGGCACCCTCGACGCCAAGCTTGTGGCCCTGAACAAGGACACCGGTAAAGTGGTCTGGAGCAAGAAAGTTGCCGACCACAAAGAAGGTTATTCGATCAGCGCCGCGCCGCTGGTCATCAACGGCAAACTGATCACGGGCGTGGCCGGTGGCGAATTCGGCGTGGTCGGCAAGATCGAAGCCTACGACCCGAAAAACGGCGATCTGCTGTGGACCCGACCTACCGTCGAAGGCCACATGGGTTACACCTACAAGGACGGCAAAGCGGTAGAGAACGGTATCTCCGGCGGTGAAGCCGGCAAGACCTGGCCCGGCGATCTCTGGAAAACCGGCGGCGCGGCGCCTTGGCTCGGCGGTTACTACGACCCGGAAACCAACCTGCTGCTGTTCGGCACCGGCAACCCGGCGCCGTGGAACTCGCACCTGCGTCCTGGCGACAACCTCTACTCGTCGTCGCGCCTGGCGCTCAACCCGGACGACGGCACCATCAAATGGCACTTCCAGAGCACGCCTCACGACGGTTGGGACTATGACGGCGTGAACGAGCTGGTGTCGTTCAACTACACCGAAGGCGGCAAAGAAATCAAAGCCGCCGCCACCGCTGACCGTAACGGTTTCTTCTACGTGCTGGACCGCACCAACGGCAAATTCATCCGTGGCTTCCCGTTCGTGGACAAGATCACCTGGGCCACGGGCCTGGATAAAGAGGGCCGGCCGATCTACAACGAAGCCAGCCGCCCTGGCGCACCGGGCACCGAAGCCAAAGGCAGTTCGGTGTTCGTCGCCCCGGCGTTCCTCGGCGCGAAAAACTGGATGCCGATGGCCTACAACAAGGACACCGGACTGTTCTACGTGCCGTCCAACGAGTGGGGCATGGACATCTGGAACGAAGGCATCGCCTACAAGAAAGGCGCGGCGTTCCTCGGTGCAGGCTTCACCATCAAGCCGTTGAACGAAGACTACATCGGTGTGCTGCGTGCCATCGATCCGAAGACCGGCAAGGAAGTCTGGCGCCACAAGAACTTCGCGCCGCTGTGGGGCGGGGTGCTGACCACCAAGGGCAACCTGGTGTTCACTGGTACGCCGGAAGGTTTCCTGCAGGCGTTCAACGCCAAGACCGGCGAGAAAGTCTGGGAATTCCAGACCGGCTCCGGCGTCCTCGGCTCGCCTGTGACCTGGGAAATGGACGGCGAACAATACGTTTCGGTGCTGTCCGGCTGGGGTGGCGCCGTGCCGTTGTGGGGCGGCGAAGTAGCCAAGCGCATCAAGGACTTCAACCAGGGCGGGATGCTCTGGACCTTCAAGCTGCCCAAAGACCTCGTCGTGGCCAAACACTAACCCTGAATCCACTGCATTGATCGTTCCCACGCTCTGCGTGGGAATGCAGCCCGGGACGCTCTGCGTCCCAAGAGCCGAACGCGGAGCGTCCGTTGAGGCATTCCCACGCGGAGCGTGGGAACGATCAAGAACCGAGGCGTTTTCTACGACCAAATAACGAGAGTCCCCCTGCCAACGGCGCATTCGTCTGGCACGCGGGGCTCTCTACTATCGGTTCATCGCCTGTTTGCCCGACAGGCATCGACCCAGACAGAGGCCCACCATGATCTACGCACAACCCGGAACACCCGGCGCCGTCGTTACCTTCAAAGCGCGCTACGGCAATTTCATCGGCGGCGAGTTCGTTGCCCCGGTCAATGGCGAGTACTTCACCAACACCTCGCCGGTCACCGGTGAAGTCATCGCCGAATTCCCGCGTTCCAACGCCGCCGACATCGAAAAAGCCCTCGACGCTGCCCATGCGGCGGCGGATGCCTGGGGCAAGACCTCGGCCCAGGATCGCTCGTTGGTGCTGCTGAAAATCGCCGACCGTATCGAACAGAACCTGGAAATCCTCGCTGTCACCGAAACCTGGGACAACGGCAAGGCCGTGCGCGAGACCCTGAACGCCGACGTGCCGCTGGCCGCCGACCATTTCCGTTATTTCGCCGGCTGCATCCGCGCCCAAGAGGGCGGCGCCGCCGAGATCAACGAGCTGACCACCGCCTATCACTTCCACGAGCCGCTCGGCGTGGTCGGGCAGATCATCCCGTGGAACTTCCCGCTGCTGATGGCCGCCTGGAAACTCGCCCCGGCCCTGGCTGCCGGCAACTGCGTGGTGCTCAAACCCGCCGAACAGACACCGCTGTCGATCATGGTCTTCGCCGAGCTGATCGCCGACTTGCTGCCACCCGGCGTTTTGAACATCGTTCAGGGCTTCGGCCGTGAAGCGGGTGAGGCGCTGGCCACCAGCAAGCGCATCGCCAAGATTGCCTTCACCGGTTCCACGCCGATTGGCGCGCACATCATGAAATGCGCGGCCGAGAACATCATTCCAAGCACCGTCGAGCTGGGCGGCAAGTCGCCGAACATCTTCTTCGAAGACATCATGCAAGCCGAGCCGCAGTTCATCGAGAAGGCCGCTGAAGGCCTGGTGCTGGCGTTCTTCAACCAGGGTGAAGTCTGCACCTGTCCGTCCCGGGCCCTGGTGCAGGAGTCGATCTACGACGACTTCATGAAAGTGGTGATGACGAAGATCGTCAAGATCAAGCGCGGCAACCCGCTGGACACCGAAACCATGGTCGGCGCACAGGCGTCCGAGCAGCAATACGACAAGATCCTCTCGTACCTGAAAATTGCCCAGGAGGAGGGTGCCGAACTGCTCACCGGCGGCGCGGCCGAGCGTCTGGAGGGCGACTTGTCCAGCGGCTATTACATCCAGCCGACCCTGCTCAAGGGCCACAACAAAATGCGCGTGTTCCAGGAAGAAATCTTTGGCCCGGTGGTGGGTATCACCACCTTCAAGGACGAAGCCGAAGCTCTGGCGATTGCCAACGACAGCGAGTTCGGTCTCGGCGCCGGCCTGTGGACCCGCGACATCAACCGCGCCTACCGCATGGGCCGCGCGATCAAGGCCGGGCGGGTCTGGACCAACTGCTACCACCTGTACCCGGCGCATGCGGCGTTCGGTGGCTACAAGAAGTCCGGTGTCGGCCGTGAAAACCACAAGATGATGCTCGACCATTATCAGCAGACCAAAAACCTGCTGGTGAGCTATGACATCAACCCGATGGGCTTCTTCTGATCCCCTAGGCACACCGCAATCCCCTGTGGGAGCGAGCCTGCTCGCGAAGGCGGCCTGGCAGTCAACATCCATGTTGAATGTGCTGGCCTCTTC
>NZ_JASCOM010000385.1:0-3905 GCF_029959925.1 Pseudomonas sp. PS02303 | reverse complement strand
CGCTCCCACAGTGTATTTGTGTCAGGCACAGACCCTGTGGGAGCGAGCCTGCTCGCGATGGGGCCAGAACAGGCAGTAAAGAACTCAGGACTCACCGAAAGAAAGGCACATCCCCCAACACAGTCGCGCGCTGCATCACCCGCCGCGCCGGTCGGTAATCATCCACGGCGTAATGCTGTGTCACGCGGTTATCCCAGAACGCCACGTCATCTTTTTGCCAACGCCAGCGAATGGTGAATTCCGGCCGCGTCGCATGAGCAAACAACAGCTTCAAAATCGCTTCACTCTCGGTGTCCGACAGCTCATTGATCTTCGACGTGAAGCCTTCATTGACGAACAACGCCCGGCGCCCGCTCACCGGGTGTGTGCGAATCACCGGGTGCGACAGCGGTGGATTTTTGCGGCGTGCTTCTTCCCACTGGGCCAACGCTTGCGGCGTGTTGCCATATCGCTCCAGCGGGAACGAACGGGTGAAATCGTGTGTGGCCGTCAGGCCTTCGAGCAAGCTTTTCATCGGCGCGGACAACGCTTCATACGCCGCGATGCCACTGGCCCACAACGTGTCGCCGCCAAACTCCGGCAACAGCTTGGCGCTCAGCACCGCGCCCATGGCCGGGGTCGGCAGGAAGGTCACGTCGGTGTGCCAGATCGCGTTGTCGCGCACGTCGGTGACGGCGGTGTCGAGGATCAGCACTTCGGGCTGTTCCGGCACGTTCGGGTAGATCGGATGGATGTGCAGGTCGCCAAAATTCGCAGCGAATCGCGCCTGCTGTTGCGGCGTGATCGGCTGGTCGCGGAAGAACAGCACTTGATGCTTGAGCAGCGCTTGCTCGATGGCGTCGCGCTGTTCCAGGTTCAGTGGCTGGCTGACGTCGATGCCGCTGATTTGGGCGCCGAGGGCCGAGCTGAGGGGGACGATGGTCAGGTTGCTCATGGTGATTCTCTTCAATCCGGGGTGCCGAGCTTTTGTAGGAGTGAGCCTGCTCGCGATAGCGGAGAGTCAGGCGACAGGGTGGTGGCTGATACACCGCCATCGCGAGCAGGCTCGCTCCCACATTAAGATCCCAAAAAACTCAGTGGGCCTGGCCGTGCCACGGCACCAGTTTGCGTTGCAGGGCGCGCAGGCCCATTTCCATGGCAAACGCGATCAGGGCAATCACCAGAATCCCCAGCACCACCACATCGGTGACCAGGAATTGCGCGGCCGACTGCACCATAAAACCCAAACCGCTGGTGGCGGCGATCAATTCGGCGGCAACCAGCGTCGACCAACCCACACCGAGGCCGATGCGCACGCCAGTCAAAATATCCGGCAAGGCGCTCGGCAGAATCACATGGCGAATCAATTGCGCCCGGGTCGCACCCAGCGACTGCGCGGCGCGCAGTTTGGCCGGGTCAACCGTGCGCACGCCAGTTGCAGTGGCGATGGCAATCGGGGCGAAAATCGCCAGGTAGATCAGCAAGACTTTCGACAGCTCACCGATGCCGCACCAGATCACGATCAGCGGCAGGTAAGCCAGCGGTGGAATCGGCCGGTAGAATTCGATCAACGGATCGAGCACGCCGCGGGCGATGCGGTTATGGCCGATGGCGATGCCGATGGGCACGGCGGTCAGCACCGCGAAACCAAGGCCCAGACCGATACGGCTGAGACTGGCCCCCAAGTGCTGCCACAACGTTGAATCCATGTAGCCGCTGGTCACCAGCAGCCAGCCCTTTTGCAGCACGGCGGACGGTGGTGGCAGGAACAGCGGTTCGATCATCCCTGTGGCGGTGACGGCCCACCAAATGACAACCAGCGCCACCAGCGTCAGCACGCTGATCCACCGAGTGCTGAGGCTGCGACGTGACGGGATGTCCGTGGAACCCGGTTTAACCGCGACGGCGGGAATTTGATAGCTGCTCATGCGCGCTCCTGCCGCTGGGCGGTGCTGCGTTGGGAGAACACTTTGGCGAGTACGTGTTCGCGAGTTTCGATGAAGCGCGGGTCGGACTTGATCGAGCGAGCTGACTCACCGGCCGCATACCGCTGACCGAAATCCAGGCTCAGGCGCTCGACGATTTGTCCCGGATCAGGCGCCAGCAGAATCAGGTCCGTGGCGAGGAACACCGCTTCTTCGATGTCGTGGGTAATCAGGAAAACCGGTTTGGCGGTGCGCTGCCAGACTTGCAGCAGCAGCTCCTGCATCTGTTCGCGGGTGAAGGCGTCGAGGGCGCCGAAGGGTTCGTCCATCAGCAAAACGCGCGGGTCGGCGGCCAGCGCACGGGCCAGGCCGACACGTTGCTTCTGGCCACCCGAGAGCTGCCAGATGCGGCGACTTTCGAAGCCGGAAAGGTCCACCAGTGCGAGCATTTCCTGAGCGCGCAGTTCACGTTTTTCCCGCGCAATGCCGGCCAGCTCCAGGCCGAAACCGACGTTGGCCAACACGTCCTGCCAAGGCAGCAGGGCGTCGTCCTGGAACACCACGCCACGTTCGGCGCTCGGGCCTTTGACCGGCACGCCGTCAAGGGTGATGCGCCCGGCGCTGGGTTCGACGAAACCGGCAATCAGGTTCAACAGCGAGGTCTTGCCACTGCCGGACGGGCCGAGGGCTACCAGCAACTGCTGTGGGCCCAGGCTCAGGGAAATATCCGCCAGTACCGGTTCGGCGGCGCCGGGGTACTGTGCGCTGATGCGCTCCAGCTGTAGCAAAGCCATCGCAGTTAACTCCCGATCAGTTGGTGATGTACTTGGCGCTGACGTAAGGGGCGTAGTCCGGCAGCACGGCCTCGACCTTGCCTTGTTCCTTGAGGAAGGCGGCGGTGTCGGTAATGGCCTTGGTGGTCGGTGCGCCGAGGTTGATCACTTGGTCAGCCGCCAGCGGGAAGACGTTGCCTTGCAGCAACAACGGAATGTCGCTGGCCTTGGCGCCCGACAGTTTGACAAGCTTGTCCACGTTGCTTTGATTGGCCAGCCAGGCTTTCGGGTCTTTGCGGTAATCGGCGTAGGCGTCGAGGGTCACTTTGGCGAACGCAGTGACGATTTCCGGGTGCTTCTCGGCGAAGTCCTTACGTACGATCCAGGCATCGAAAGTCGGAGCGCCGAACTTGGCCAGTTCGCCGGAGGTAATCAGCACTTTGCCGTTTTCCTTGGCGACTCCGAGGGCTGGGTCCCACACGTAAGTGGCGTCGATATCACCGCGTTTCCACGCAGCGATGATGGCGGGCGGAGCGAGGTTGAGCACGGTGACCTTCGACGGATCGATGTTCCAGTGCTTGAGCGCCGCCAGCAGGCTGTAGTGGCCGGTGGAAACGAACGGCACGGCGATTTTTTTGCCGATCAGGTCTTGCGGAGTCTTGATCCCGGAGCCGTCGCGGGCGACCAGGGCTTCAGCCGCGCCGATCTGGGTGGCGATGAGGAAGGTTTCTACCGGGACTTTGCGGGTGATGGCCGCCGTCAGGGGGCTGGAACCGAGGTAGCCGATCTGCACGTCGCCGGAAGCGATGGCGGCGATGATGTCGGCGCCGTTGTCGAATTTGCGCCAGTCGATTTTGGCGTTGGTGGCTTTTTCGTAAGCGCCGTCGGCCTGGGCGACCTTCGCCGGGTCAACCGTGGTCTGGTAGGCGACGGTCACGTCAGCCGCCTGGGCAAACAAACTCGCCGCAGCCAGAGACGCGGCCGCCAAGAGGCGAAGAGAGAAATTCAGTTTCATTGAGAAGCTCCTTGTCAGGCGACCGAGAGTCGGCGTGAAAGGAGACTAAATGATCTAAGAATCCGAAAATAAATAACTTTTTCGAATGAGCTTATGAGCGGAAAATTCTAAGGGAGACCGCAGTGCGGCCTTCGCGGGCAAGCCTCGCTCCTACAGATTCGGGGTCGAGTCACAAATGGGGACCGACACAAAACTGTAGGAGCGAGGCTTGCC
>NZ_JASCOM010000384.1:0-3935 GCF_029959925.1 Pseudomonas sp. PS02303 | reverse complement strand
CGATGGCGGTGCGTCAGTCACATGTATGTTGACTGAAGCACCGCCATCGCGAGCAGGCTCGCTCCCACAGTGGTTTTTGCTTCCCGCAGCTACTTGGTCTTCTTCGGAATGCGCACGAGCTGCGTGTTCGAGTACATGTCATGCCAGCTGCGTTTCTGTTTATCGAACAGCGACCAGAAGAACCCAAGGCCAACGCACAACAGCGACGCGATCGACACGACAAACCGCAGCAGCGCCTGCCACAGGCTGATGGACGAACCATCCGCGTTCTGCACGCGAATGCACCACACCTGCATACCCAGCGTCTGACCGGACCAGGTCCAGAACTTGGCAAAAAAACCAAACAACACAAACAGCAACACCGTCGATAGCAGCGGATCACCGTCCAGCGCGCCGGATTCGGTCAATGTGCGCATTTTGTCTTCGCCGATGATCGCCATCTGGATCATCTTGTAAATGCCGCTGGTGACGATCAGCAGGGCGGTGCACAAGAGGAAGTCATAGAACATCGCTGCCAGGCGACGGCCCAGGGTGGCGGCGGGAAAGTCGCCCTGGGGGTTGAGCAGGTGTTTCGACATGGCAGCCTCTGGACGGAAAAAAAGCCATTTTACGGATTTACGCGCACAAAAAAGCCCCTGATGTCAGCATCAGGGGCTTTTTCGTTACAGAAGATTAGGCTTCTGCTTGTACTTCGTCAGCCTGCATGCCTTTCTGGCCTTGCACAGCAACGAAAGTCACTTTCTGGCCTTCTTTCAGGCTTTTGAAGCCGTTGCCCTGAATAGCGCGGAAATGCACGAACAGATCCGGACCGCTTTCTGGAGTGATAAAACCAAAACCTTTCTCGTCGTTAAACCACTTGACGGTACCGCTCTGACGTTGGGACATTTCTTATTTCCTTTGACGCAAAAATTAATGACAGTCTCCTTCTCATGAAAGAGTACTGGGGCTGGTTGCAGGAGAGTAAGAAGACGTCGAACGGGATGTAGCTAACTTGTAGGCTACTGCCCAGGTCACGATTCCAAGCGACCCATGCAAACACAGTGAACAAACTCTACGCCAACTACGTGAGAAAAAACAAGCCCTGTGAGAGCCCCGGTTTTGCTCAGGTTGATGGCAGTAGCGTGTCCACTAGTGCGGGCTTATTCGATTGGGTTGTTCAATTGTTTTCGAACGTTATAAGCAACGTTCATAAACGAAGCTTAGAGCCAAAGACATGCACTGTTTTATGGCGGTTACGTTACACATTAGTGCACTGTTAACGCAACCGCGTTACTTATAGAAACAGTCAATCAGCCGCGATAGTAGCGTTGTGGAACAAATGGCATTTTGCTTACAAGCAAAGGCACCTTTTTCCCACGAACAATCGCCCATACGGGTGTATCAATAGCGATATAAGCGCTGTCGAGGTAGCCCATGGCTAAAGGTCCGCCCAGAGTCGGGCCAAAACCACCGCTGCACACAGCGCCGATGATGTCGCCTGCTTCGTTGACGATTTCCGCGCCTTCACGCACCGGTGTACGTTCCTGAGGCAACAGGCCCACACGCTTGCGGTTGACGCCGGCTTGTTGTTGCGCGAACACAGTCTCTGCGCCAGGGAAGCCGCCGGCCCGTGCGCCATCGGCGCGACGTGGCTTGGAGATGGCCCACAGCAGGCTGGCCTCGATCGGAGTGGTCTCGGTGTTCATGTCGTGGCCGTAGAGGCACAGGCCGGCTTCCAGGCGCAGGGAGTCGCGAGCGCCGAGGCCGATGGCCGCCACTTCAGGCTCAGCCAGCAGCGCGCGCGCCAAGACTTCGGCGTTGGCGGCCGGTACGGAGATTTCGAAGCCGTCTTCACCGGTGTAGCCCGAACGGCTGACAAAGCATTCGACACCCAGCAGTTTCACTCGGGTGAACTGCATGAAAGTCATCTTCGCGACTTCAGGCGCCAGACGAGCGAGCACGGTCACGGCAGCCGGGCCTTGCAGGGCCAGCAGCGCGCGTTCTTCGAACAGCGGTTCGATTGTGCACTGGTCGCCAATGTGCTTTTGCAGATGCGCAAGGTCCTGATCCTTGCAGGCGGCGTTGACCACCAGGAACAGTTCGTCGTTACCCAGGTTGGCGACCATCAGGTCGTCGAGGATTCCGCCGGTTTCATTGGTGAACATCGCGTAGCGCTGCATGCCCACCGGCAGGTCGATGATGTCCACCGGCACCAGGGTTTCCAGGGCCTTGGCGGCATTGGCGCCGGTCAGGCGGATCTGGCCCATGTGCGAGACATCGAACAGCCCGGCCTGATCACGGGTGTGCTGGTGTTCTTTCATCACGCCCAACGGGTATTGCACCGGCATGTCGTAGCCGGCGAACGGCACCATGCGCGCGCCGAGTTCGATGTGCAGTGCATGCAGCGGGGTTTTCAGCAATTGTTCGGTGGACATATTCAGCTCCTGAAAAAGTGTGCGGATGCGCGTGGGCATCAGCACTCGATAATGTTGACCGCCAAACCGCCACGGGCGGTTTCCTTGTATTTGCTTTTCATGTCGGCGCCGGTCTGGCGCATGGTGCGGATGACCTTATCGAGGGAGACGAAGTGCTGACCGTCGCCGCGCAGGGCCATGCGCACGGCATTGATGGCTTTCACCGAACCCATGGCGTTGCGCTCGATGCAAGGCACTTGCACCAGCCCGCCAATCGGGTCGCAGGTCAGGCCCAAGTTGTGTTCCATGCCGATTTCCGCCGCGTTTTCCACTTGCTGCACCGTGCCGCCAAGCACTTCGCACAGCGCGCCGGCCGCCATGGAACAGGCGACGCCGACTTCACCCTGACAACCGACTTCGGCGCCAGAGATCGAGGCGTTTTCTTTGTAGAGAATGCCGATGGCGGCGGCGGTCAGCAGAAAGCGCACGACGCCGTCTTCGTTGGCGCCGGGGATGAAGCGCATGTAGTAATGCAGCACCGCCGGGACGATGCCCGCTGCTCCGTTGGTGGGCGCGGTGACGACGCGCCCGCCGTTGGCGTTTTCTTCGTTGACCGCTAAAGCGTAGAGGTTGACCCAGTCCAGCACCGACAGCGGATCACGTAGCGCCGATTCCGGGTTCTTGCACAGTTGCCGATGCAGCGCAGCGGCCCGACGTTTGACCTTCAAGCCACCGGGCAGAATTCCTTCATTGCGGCAACCGGCGGCGACGCAATCCTGCATGACTTGCCAGATGTTCAGGAGGCCAGCGCGGGTTTCCGCTTCCGGGCGCCAGGCACTTTCGTTGGTCAGCATCAACTGGCTGATGGACAAGCCGTACGTGGCGCAATGACTGAGCAGGTCCTTGGCGCTTTTGAACGGGAAGGTCAGCGGCGTGGCGTCTTCGACAATGCGGTCGGCGCCGGCGGCGTCTTCATCGACCACGAATCCGCCGCCGACCGAGTAGTACTCGCGGCTGCGGATCTGTAGGCCCGCCGCGTCGAACGCACGAAAAATCATGCCGTTGGGGTGATAGGGCAACGGTTTGCGGATCATCGCCAGGTGTTCTTTCTCGTTGAACGCAATGTTGTGTTCGCCGAGCAGGTTCAAGCGACCATTGCCGCGAATATCTTGCAGACGGGCGGCGACGGTTTCGGTGTTCACGGTGTCCGGGTGTTCGCCTTCCAGGCCGAGCAACACGGCCTTGTCGCTGCCGTGGCCTTTACCGGTGGCGCCGAGCGAGCCGTAGAGCTCGACTTTGACGCAGGCGGTTGCAGTCAGCAGCCCTTCACGGCGCAAGCCTTCGGCAAAACGCGCAGCAGCGCGCATCGGGCCGACGGTGTGGGAGCTGGAAGGGCCGATGCCAATCTTGAACAGGTCGAACACGCTTAACGACATGGTTGTTCTCCGGTTTCTTGTTATGAGGAGCACCACACGACCTGTAGGAGCGAGGCTTGCCCGCGAAGCTTTTAGCGGCCGTGATGGCCTCTTCGCGGGCAAGCCT
>NZ_JASCOM010000383.1:0-3939 GCF_029959925.1 Pseudomonas sp. PS02303 | reverse complement strand
AGCCTGCTCGCGATAGCGGACTTTCAGTCGATGAGGATGTCGCCTGATGCACCGCTTTCGCGAGCAGGCTCGCTCCCACCTTTATTTTGCATTGACTCAAGAAGGGGAGAAGTACGTTGGACAAAAAGGAAATCAAGCGGCAACTGGTGGCGATGCTCGACGCCGGGCGCTCCAAAACCGAGACGTTCAAGGCGTTCTCCGGTGGGGCGGTCAAGGATCGGGTGCTGGCTTACTGGATTGGTGCCCGGCCCGATCCGGCACTGCGGCAGAAACACTCACGCAAGGTCAGCATCCTGATTGCGCTGACCTGCGTACAGGCCTTGCTGGGTGCGGTGTCCGGGTTTTACCTGGGCGCGATGATCGGTTCTGGTGCGGTCGTGTTTTTCACCCTGTTTGCGGTGTTGGTACCGCTGGCGTTTGCCTGGGGCTTCTACAAAAACGTGGCACAGGCCTACACCATTTACGTGATTCTGACCGTCAGCCAGATTTCGCGGATGTTCAAGGGATATGAAGAAGACCCGGTGATGACCGTGGTCGGCGTCGTTATCACCCTGGGCATGGTGTTCTTCGTCGCCTTGGTAAAAAACCTGTTGTTCCCGGACCTGGGCTTCGTGGGCTCGAAAAAGGTCAAGGGTCAGTACGTTTTCTCTAACTGATCGGCAGGTTGGGGGGGCGGAGTCTTTCACTGGCCTGGATCAATATTCTCTTCTGCGATATCTCCTACCGTAAAAGATCCAAGCCCCTTCTGTGGCTTCGACTACATTGCTTTGACGCGCACCCTGTTGCGCTGTCGAAGTACCGGTGCGAGCCTTTTACCGAGTCGTTGGCCCGCAAGGTGTAGTGCAGCAAGGAGCTGTGGAACCTCACCTGAACTCTCATGGAAGAACATCGCAATGCCTCGCCTAGACAGAATGTTTGATATCCAGCCGCTACCGCGCGCGGATATGACTGTGCATATCAACGGCCAACCGGTCAGCGCCGCCCTCGGTGAAACCGTCCTCTCGGTCATTCAATCCCTTGGCCTGCGCCAGGTGGCCCGTAACGATCACGACCAAATCAGCGGCGCCTATTGCGGCATGGGCGTGTGCCAATGCTGCCTGGTGAAAATCAATGGTCGGCACAAACGTCGCGCCTGTCAGACCGTGGTGCGTGACGGCATGCGGGTCGAAACCCAAGTCAACCGCATCGTTGAGCAGGAGGGTGTATGAGCCTGCTTCCAGTGATCGTCGGCGGTGGGCCGGCAGGGATGGCGGCGGCCATTGAACTGGCCCGGCACGGCGTGCGTTGCACGTTGCTTGAAGAAGCTTCGCGGCTGGGCGGCGTGGTCTATCGCGGACCGTTGCGCGATGGCGTGCAACTGGACTATCTGGGGCCGCGGTACTCGGAGGCGCTGGCCACCTTGCATGGCGAGTTCCAGGCGCACGCAGCGCTGATCGAGGTGCGCCTGAATCACCGCGTGGTCGGTGCCGAAGGCACGCGCGCGTTGGTGGTGCTGGACAGCGAGGAGCAGTTGCAGAAAGTCGACTACCCGCAATTGCTGCTCGCCGCCGGTTGCCATGAACGCAGCGTGCCGTTCCCTGGCTGGACCTTGCCCGGGGTGATCCTGCTGGGCGGCCTGCAATTGCAGATCAAGAGCGGGGTGGTCAAACCTCAAGGCCCCGTGGTGATTGCCGGCACCGGCCCTTTATTGCCGTTGGTGGCCTGTCAGCTGCACGCGTCCGGTGTCAGCGTCGCAGGTGTTTACGAGGCCAGCGCGTTCGGCAAGATCGCTCGGGAAAGCCTGTCACTGCTGAACAAGCCGCAGTTGTTCCTCGATGGCTTGAGCATGCTCGCGTTCCTCAAGCTGCACGGCATCCCCATGCATTACGGCTGGGGCGTGGTGGCGGCGCAGGGCGAAGGAGAGCTGAATGCCGTGACCGTGGCGCCATATTCCAGCACCTGGGTGCCGGACCTGACCCGTGCCGAGCAGATTGCTGCGCAAACCCTGGCGGTTGGCTACGGTTTTATCCCGCGCACCCAACTCAGTCAGCAGATGGGTCTGAACCACGGGTACAGCGACGACGGTTATCTGCGGGCCAGTGCCAATATCTGGCAGCAAAGCAGCGAGCCTCACGTGCACCTGGCCGGTGACATGGGCGGCATTCGCGGTGGTGAAGCGGCGATGCTCGCGGGACGGATTGCGGCCACATCGATCCTGCTGCAACGGGACGTGCTGGACGCGGAACTGGCCCTGGTACGGCGCAATCGCTATTTGTCGAAACTCAAGGCCATCGTGCGCTTTCGCGCGGCGGTCGACCGATACACCGAGCGCGGCGCCGGGCAAACCGCGCTGCCGGCCGCCGATACGGTGATTTGCCGTTGCGAACACGCGACCCGCGCCGACATCGACCGGGCGCTGGAGCAAGGCGTGCAAGACCTGGCCAGCCTGAAAATGCGCACCCGGGTGAGCATGGGCGATTGTCAGGGGCGGATGTGCGTCGGCTATTGCACCGACCGGTTGCGCGAAGTCACCGGTCGGCAAGACGTGGGTTGGTTGCGGCCGCGTTTCCCTATCGATCCGATTCCCTTTTCTGCGTTCCACTCCGTCGGCACGGAGGCCGCGAATCATGAGTAAGTTCTATGACGTGGTCATCGCTGGTGGCGGTGTGATCGGGGCGTCCTGCGCCTATCAGTTATCCAAGCGCAAAAACCTCAAAGTCGCCTTGATCGACTGTAAGCGTCCGGGCAACGCTACCCGCGCGTCAGCCGGCGGCTTGTGGGCGATTGGCGAGTCGGTAGGACTGGGCTGCGGGGTAATTTTCTTTCGCATGATGTCGGCCAACCGCAAGCGTGAAGCCCAGGGTTCGGCGGTGGTGGTGGATTCCAGCACGCCGCACATCCTGCCGCAGTCGTTCTTCGATTTCGCCTTGCAGTCCAACGCGATGTACCCGGCACTGCACCGCGAGTTGAAAGACCGTCACGGGATGGATTTCAAGTTCGAAAAGACCGGCCTGAAATTCGTGATCTACGACGAGGAAGACCGACTCTACGCCGAACACATCGTAGCCTGCATTCCCCATTTGGCCGATCAGGTGCGCTGGCTCGACCAGGCGGCGCTGCGCGCGGCCGAGCCGAGTGTCAGCCATGAGGCGAGCGGGGCGCTGGAATTTCTCTGCGACCATCAAGTCAGTCCATTCCGACTGGCCGATGCCTACACCGAAGGTGCCCGACAGAACGGCGTGGACCTGTATTTCAACACCAACGTCACCGGGGTTTTGCACCAGGGTTCTCGCGTCAGCGGTGTGCAGACGGCCGAAGCCGGAGTGTTTCACTGCAGCACGCTGATCAACGCAGCGGGTGCCTGGGCGGCGGATTTGAGTGAGCAGGCCACCGGTATCCGGATTCCGGTGAAACCGGTGAAGGGGCAGATTCTGCTGACCGAACGCCTGCCGAAAATCCTCAACGGTTGCCTGACCACCAGCGATTGTTATGTGGCGCAGAAAGACAACGGCGAGATCCTGATTGGCAGCACGACGGAGGATAAAGGCTTCGACGTGACCACCACCTACCCGGAAATTGCCGGGCTGGTGCAGGGGGCGGTGCGCTGTCTTCCCGAGCTGGCGGATGTGAATCTCAAACGGACCTGGGCGGGGCTGCGCCCGGGGTCGCCGGATGAGTTGCCGATTCTCGGGCCGATGAAAGGGGTGGAGGGTTATCTGAATGCCTGTGGGCATTTCCGCACGGGGATTCTGACGTCGGCGATTACCGGGGTGCTGCTGGATAAACTGGTTAACAACGAACCGCTGCCGCTGGATATCACACCGTTTTTGGCGGATCGGTTTGCCGAGGAGCGCGTTGGGCTGAAGAAGTTGGCCTGACATTACACCGCGTTATCGTTCTTCGCGGGCAAGCCTCGCTCCTACAAGGACACCAGACCTGTATGATCGAGGCTTTCCCCCG
>NZ_JASCOM010000382.1:0-3992 GCF_029959925.1 Pseudomonas sp. PS02303 | reverse complement strand
CCCGCTAGCGCGAGCCGGCTCGCTCCCACATTGGATGGGGTCGTCCCTCAGGTATTGTTATCGCCGCCGCTCCCTGTAGGAGTGAGCCTGCTCGCGATGGCGGTGGGTCAGGCAACATCTCTGTTGAATATAAATCCGCCATCGCGAGCAGGCTCGCTCCCACATTGGATGGGGTCGTCCCACAGGTATTGTTATCGCCGCTGCCCCCTGTAGGAGAGAGCCTGCTCGCGATGGCGGTGGATCAGCCAACATTTCTGTTGAATGCAAATCCGCAATCGCGAGCAGGCTCGCTCCCACATTGGATGGGGTCGTCCCACAGGTATTGTTATCGCCGCCGCTCCCTGTAGGAGTGAGCCTGCTCGCGATGGCAGTGGATCAGCCAACATTTCTATTGAATGTAAATCCGCCATCGCGAGCAAGCTCGTTCCCACAGGCCTCGCGCTGCTCGGCAGCGGCTACACGTCCAGCATCTGATCCGTATTTTCCTTCGCCATCTGCCTCTGTCATGCACCCACCCTCACGCTCACAATGACAGCACGGTCCGCAGTCGCGCAGTCACTGCACCGTAAACTCATAATGTAGGAGGCCCTATGGGCAAGATGGCAATTTTCCTCGGTGGATTTCTGGTGTTAACCATTTTGATTGGTGCCCTGGCCACCATCTCTCCCGTTTAGTCCCTTCCTCCCGGCAGCACAAAGCAAAACGCCTCCACATCGGGAGGTGTTTGCGATTTGTGTTCGGCAATCACTCCGCCCGCCAGCGCCGCGCCTGCACAATCAGCGCCGGGGCAAAGTGCAGCACGACCATCCGCACCAAATGATGCGTCAGGATGAACACCACATTCAGCCCGCCACTGAACGCGACGATGGCAATGGTTTCAATGGCCCCCGGCATGTACGCCAGCCACAACGACAGCGGATCGCTGCCCAGCACCTGCCCGACCACGCCGGCAAACGCGGCGGCGATCAGCAACATGAGGCCGACGGCGAGCAGCCCGGCGCGGCCATGGCGTACCAACTCGGCGAAGCTGATGTCCTTGAATTTCGAGCCAATCAGCACGCCGATCAGCACGGAGGCGGAGTCGACACTCCACTGCGGCAGGTGGAATGTCTGGAGGTAGCCCAGCTTGATGCAGGCGGCGGTGAGCACGATGGCGGTGAGCATGAACGGCGCTGGCACGCCGACGCTCAACAACACGCGACCGAGCAGCAGGCACAAGGCGATCAGCGACAGCAGGGTCAGCGCCGTGCTCACGTCCAGCGGGCTGCTCTGGGCCAGCGCCACGTCGACATGTCCGGGAATGCAAAAACTGACCAGCAAGGTGATCGACAACAGGCGGACCAGGTGCACGACGATCACTTTGCTGGACGCGCGTTCAGACTCGATCAAGTCGAAGACGGCGGCGAGTGCGCCGGGGTACACGGATAACAGCGAGTCCTTGAGGTTCCAGCCCGAGACTCTGAACAACCAGAAACCGGCCACGGAACTCTGGACCATCAGGCACAGCAGCATGAAGCCGAGGCTGGGCAACATGGCCGCCACGGTGTGGTTGTCCCACGAGGTAAACATCAGGCCGGTCGCAATCCCCAGCACGATTTGCACATAGCCAAGGCTGAAGGGCAGGGTGGGGGAAAATCGCAGATTGCTGGCGATCAACGCGCTCGCGAGTATCGAGCCCAGTAACAGGCCGTGGGGGATACCGGCGTATTGCAACACGGTGCCGACGCCGGTGGCGATCAGCAAACACACCAGGGTTTTCATGAGTCTTCCTTGATTCTTGAAGTGCGCCAACGCTTCCATTTGGGCCGTGTACGTTTTCCCACTTAATGGCGTAAGGCGTCAAGTACGTGCGTCTCAGTGGTGTCAGTGTGAGTTACCGGGTATGGCGAGCGGCCGTCCGTGGGCTCGCCCCTGTCGATCAGAAACGGGTCATCACAAACCCTCCCGACTTCATTGCCGGGCCTGGGGTGAATGCGGGTTGTGGTCGGTGTGTTTCGGTCCAGCCAATGCCCACGCCACCACCCCAATCAGCGGCACAAACACGATCACCACGATCCACAAGAGTTTGTTGGTCGATTTGCCTTCGGCTTTGCGCACTCGGTTGATTGCCCATAGCTCGACCAGCAACAGAACGGCTGTCAGCACGATCCAGATTGTTTCGATTTGCATGAGTCACCCTCCAGATAGTCCTTTTGTTAGGTGAGCCGTGGTGGGCAGGGTTCATTAAATTTTGGTGGAGGCTTGTGCTGGGTTGCTCGCGAGGGTGGCCTGTCAGGTAATTCAGTATTGACTGTCAGGGCCTCATCGCGAGCAGGCTCGCTCCTGCAGGGATTGCGGGGGTTCATTAGATCGAGTTGGCGAGTTTTCCGGTGGAGAGACGGCGTTTGTAGGCGCTGTCGCGGTTGGCCAGCCAGTAGTAGAGCGGCGAGGTGATGAGCAGGCCGACCAGCCAGGACAGGTCAGCGCCGTTGATGTGTTCGGAGATGGGCCCAACGTACAGCGGCGTGTTCATGAACGGAATCTGCACCGCGATCCCGATCGCATACGCCAGCAACGCTTGCGGGTTGTAGCGTCCATAGATCCCGCCATCGACCTTGAAAATCGAGTCGATGTCGTACCGACCTTTGTGAATCGCGTAGAAATCGATCAGGTTGATCGCGGTCCACGGCACCAGCACCACGAGCAGCACCAGCACCATATCGACGAAGTGCCCGATGAAGTTGGCGGAGGCGCCGACGGCGGCGAAGCAGCACGCGGCGAGGATGATGAGGGAGAGGACGGCGCGGCTTTTGGCAGTGGGGATCCAGCGGTAGGCGAAGGTTTGCACCAGGGTGATGACCGACAGCACAGCGCCGTAGAGGTTGAGGGCGTTGTGGCTGATGACGCTGAGCAGGAACAGCACGAGCATCAACGGGCCGATGGAGCCGGTGGCGAGTTTGACCGCGTCCATGGTGTCCATGCCCACGGGCGTGGCGAGGACGGCGACGGCGCCGAAGATGAACGAGAGGCTGGAGCCGAGGACGGTGCCCAGGTAAGTGGTCCAGAACGTAGCGGCCACCGGCACGCTCGCCGGCAGGTAGCGCGAGTAGTCGGAGACGTAGGGGGCGAAGGCGATTTGCCAGAGCGCGGCGAGGGAGACGGTGGCCAGCCAGCCGGAGATGTTGAAGCTGCCACGGGTGAGGAAATCGGCGGTCTGCACGTGGGTGAAGATGTAGCCGAAACCAAGCACGATGCCGGCGCCCAGCACCCAGGTGCCGATGCGGTTGAGTACGTGGATGAACCGGTAGCCGATGATGCCGATGATGCCGGAACCGAGGGCGCCGATGACGATGCCGACCGGCACCGGCACGCTGTCGACCACGCCGTGCAGGGATTTGCCGGCAAGAACGATGTTGGAAGCGAAGAAGCCGATGTACATGATGCCGGCGATCAGCACCACCAGCAGGGCGCCGAGGGAGCCGAACTGTGCGCGGCTCTGGATCATCTGCGGGATGCCCATCTGCGGGCCTTGCGCCGAGTGCAGCGCCATCAGCACGCCGCCGACCAGGTGGCCAACGAGGATGGCGACGATGCCCCACACCAGGTTGAGGTGGAACATCTGCACGCCAAGGGCGCCGGTGACGATGGGCAGCGGGGCGATGTTGCCGCCGAACCAGAGGGTGAACAGGTCACGGGTCTTGCCGTGGCGATCTTCGGGCGGCACGTAGCCGATGGTGTGTTTTTCGATGAGCGGGGCGGCGGTTGTTGCGGTGGTAACCATGACGGACTCCAAGGCAATTTGAGTACGTGGACGTACTTCGGTGAGCGCCGCACGGGGGCGACGCTTTTCTTGTTGGAGTGATGATGTGCGGTGGGGGCGGATAGATAAATTAGTAAGATTGTGGGTATAGACGTTAAAAAAAGTAGGTCGTTTGGTCACCGCAAAACCCTGTGGGAGCTAGCCCGCCAGCGATAGCGATTTGACAGTCAACATTGATTTGGCTGTCAGATCG
>NZ_JASCOM010000381.1:0-4005 GCF_029959925.1 Pseudomonas sp. PS02303 | reverse complement strand
CCCGCTGGACTGCGCAGCAGTCCCTTCTTTTCAGGGCCGCTTCGCGCCTCAGCGGGAGCAAGCTCCCTCGCCACAAGGTTTTGTGTTCGCCATACCTACCCTAACTGACCTGACAACGCCTTATTCAGCAGCCGGTGCTTCCGGCTTGCGGCGCTTGAGCGGCGCCATGCCGTCCTTGCTGACCAGCGACAGGGCGTCGGTCTTCGGGCGGTTGGCGATCTTGCGCTTGGTCGGGGCCTTGGCGCCGGTTTTCTTCTTGTCGCCCTTGGCGTCGACCTTTTTCTTCTTCACGCCAACGGCTTTGCCCGAGGCCTTGACCTTTTTCGGTCCGCCGTAGGTGCCTTTGACTTCCTTGATGGTGCGGCGCTCGAAGCTCTGCTTGAGGTAGCGCTCGACGCTCGACATCAGGTTCCAGTCGCCGTGGCAGATCAGCGAGATGGCCAGGCCATCGTTGCCGGCGCGGCCGGTACGACCGATACGGTGAACGTATTCGTCGCCGCTGCGCGGCATGTCGAAGTTGATCACCAGGTCCAGGCCTTCCACGTCGAGACCGCGAGCGGCGACGTCGGTGGCGACGAGGATTTTCACACCGCCCTGCTTCAGGCGGTCGATGGCCAGCTTGCGGTCTTTCTGGTCTTTGTCACCGTGCAGCACGAACGCTTTGTATTCCTGCGCCACCAGACGACCGTAGATGCGGTCAGCCATGGCCCGGGTGTTGGTGAACACGATGGCCTTCTGATAGGTCTCGTTGGCCAGCAGCCAGTTGACGATTTGTTCTTTGTGCTGGTTGTGGTCAGCGGTGATGATCTGCTGACGGGTGGTCGCGTTCAGATCGCTGACGTTGTTCAGCTGCAAGTGTTCCGGGTTGTTCAGGACTTTGGCGACCATCTCGCGCAAGCCCGAACCACCGGTGGTGGCGGAGAACAGCATGGTCTGCTGACGGTTGGTGCATTCTTCCACCAGACGCTGCACGTCTTCGGCAAAACCCATGTCGAGCATGCGGTCGGCTTCGTCGAGGACCAGCACTTCAACTTCTTTCAAGTCGAGGTTGCCGGCGTTCAGTTGCTCGATCATCCGGCCCGGCGTACCGATCAGGATGTCCGGCACTTTGCGCAGCATGGCGGCCTGGACCTTGAAGTCTTCACCACCGGTGATCAAACCGGACTTGATGAACGTGAACTGCGCAAAGCGCTCGACTTCCTTGATGGTCTGCTGGGCCAGCTCGCGGGTCGGCAACAGGATCAGGGTCTTGATGCTGACGCGGACTTTGGCCGGGCCGATCAGACGGTTGAGGATCGGCAAAACGAATGCAGCGGTCTTGCCGCTACCGGTTTGCGCTGTCACCCGCAGGTCACGCCCTTGGAGCGCCAGCGGAATAGCCGCTGCTTGCACAGGCGTTGGCTCGACAAATTTAAGCTCGGCCACGGCTTTGAGCAGGCGTTCGTGCAGGGCGAATTGGGAAAACACGGGTGCTACCTCGAAGAAATACAAAAAAACAGCTGCATAGGGTAACGGTTTCGAGCGCCGAGGCCGAGTTTCTTTATGCAAACGGCGGTAAACAGTGGCTTTTTTGTTGCCTGATTTGTCTCAAAACGTCATGCAAAGCGTCTTAGATGCTCTAATCGCCCCGTCGCGTCCTACAGAAGAACCGGTTTTACCCATGGATATCAAACAGCTCTGGCTCAACGCCCAAGACCTCTGGGGTGCCCTCGATCAGCACCCGCTCCTGCATTCCAGCCTGGCACTGATCCTGCTGCTGGTGGTGGCGCTGGTCCTCGGACGAGTGGCGCGCTACCTCATTATTCATGCGACCAAAATGCTCGGCCGGCAACCGGCCTTGCACTGGGTCAACGACTTTCGGCATAACAAGGTCTTCCATCGCCTGGCACAAATGACGCCGTCGCTGGTGATCCAGTTCGGCCTGTACCTGGTGCCGGGGCTGAGCAAGACCAGCCTGATATTCCTCGGTAACGTCGCGCTGGCGTTCACCATTCTGTTCCTGATGCTGTCGGTCAGCGCCCTGCTCAGTGCCCTGCTGGACATCTACGCGCGCACCGAACATGCCCGTACCCGGTCGATCAAAGGCTACGTGCAACTGACGAAAATGGTCCTGTACGTGTTTGGCGCGATCATCATCGTCGCCACGCTGATCGACCGTTCGCCCCTGTTGCTGCTGTCCGGCCTGGGCGCCATGTCGGCAGTGATTCTGTTGGTCTACAAGGACACGCTGCTGTCGTTCGTCGCCAGCGTGCAACTGACCAGCAACGACATGCTGCGGGTCGGCGACTGGATCGAGATGCCGCAAGTCGGTGCCGACGGTGACGTGGTGGATATCACGCTGCACACGGTGAAAGTGCAGAACTTCGACAAGACCATCGTCTCGATACCGACCTGGCGCCTGATGTCCGAATCGTTCAAGAACTGGCGCGGCATGCAGCAGTCCGGCGGACGACGGATCAAGCGCAGCCTGTTCATCGATGCCAGCGGCGTGCGATTCGTCCGCGACGACGAAGAGCTGAAACTGAGCCAGGTGCATCTGCTGACCGACTACATCGGCCGCAAACAGGCGGAGCTCAAGGCCTGGAACGAGGCGCAGGGCAATGTCGCAGCGATGTCGGCCAACCGTCGGCGGATGACCAACATCGGGACGTTCCGCGCCTATGCGCTGGCCTATCTGAAGAGTCATCCGGAGGTTCAGCCGAGCATGACCTGCATGGTCCGCCAGATGCAAACCACCGCGCAGGGTATTCCGCTGGAAATCTACTGTTTCACTCGCACTACGGCGTGGGCGGATTACGAGCGGATTCAGGGGGATATTTTCGATTACCTGCTGGCGGTGCTGCCGGAGTTCGGATTGAGCCTGTATCAGCAGCCGAGTGGCGGGGATTTAAGGGCCGGGTTGCTCCCGGCCATGTTAGGCGCGAGCCACATTCCCGAGCCCGAAAAACACATCATGTAGCCCACCGAACTGATCGCTCCCACGCTCCGCGTGGGAATGATCATGCGATAGCTGGCCTGCGTACACCCAACCGACTGATCCACACCGCCATCAAAATCACCGATCCGCCAAAGAACAACCGCCCCAGCTCTTCATGCTGATTCCAGATCAACAGATTGATCAGCAACCCCACCGGCACATGCAGGTTGTTCATCACCGCCAATGTTCCACCGTTCACCATACAGGCGCCCTTGTTCCACCAGTACAACCCCAGCGCGGTCGAGACCAGGCCGAGGAACACCAGCACACCCCATTGCAGCGGCGCCTCCGGCAAGAAATTCTGTTTGCCGAACATCAGGAATGCCGGTAATGCCACCGCCAGCGCGCCCAGGTAAAAGTAGCCGAAGCGTCGGTAATGCGGCAGATCGCTCGGATGGCGCGCCACCAGATGTTTATAAAGCACTTGCCCGGCGGCGTAGGTGAAGTTGGCCAGTTGCAGCAGCAGGAAGCCCATGAAGAAATCCGGGTTGATCCGGTCGTAACGAATCACCGCCGCACCGAGCACCGCCACCAGTGCGGCCACCAGCGCCCACGGATTGAAGCGCCGATTCAAGGCATCTTCGATCAGGGTCACGTGCAGCGGCGTGAGGATGGTGAACAGCAACACTTCCGGCACGGTCAGCACCCGGAAGCTCAGGTACAGGCAGACGTAGGTCACGCCGAACTGCAACGCGCCGATCAACAGCATGCCGCGCATGAACGCCGGCTCGACCGAACGCCAGCGCGTCAGCGGGATAAATACCAGCCCGGCCAACAAAACCCGCACCAGCACCGCGAAGTAACTGTCGACATGACCGGCCAGGTATTCGCCGATCAGACTGAAGGAAAACGCCTGGATCAGCGTGACAAAAAGTAGATAGCCCATGCTCGCCTCGTTTCGAATGGCGGCGACGATAGCGGGTTTTGCAGGCGATCACGAGAACACATCGATTCCTGTAGGAGCGAAGCTTGCTCGCGAAGACGCTGTGTCAGCCGCTATCTATGTTGGATCTGACACCGTCTTCGCG
>NZ_JASCOM010000380.1:0-4022 GCF_029959925.1 Pseudomonas sp. PS02303 | reverse complement strand
TATTATGCACACCAGCCGCCCGACGAACCGCCGCCCCCGAAACTGCCGCCCCCCCCGCTGAAGCCCCCGCCACCGCCGCCGAAACCTCCACCGCCGAAACCGCCCCCTGAACTGCCTCGGCCACCGCCGCCGCTGGGCAGGATACCGAGCATCTGGCAGACGAAAATCGTCAGGATGAACAGCAACACCAGGAACACGAACACGCCCGGATGGCGGGATACGAAATCGTCACCCTCATCCCCTCTCGGCTCATAGACCGTCGACGGTTCATCCAGCGGATTGCCGCCCAGCACCACCAGCATCGCGGCGACCCCGTCGCTGATGCCCTTGCTGAAGTTGCCGGTCTTGAACGCTGGCGTGATCACCTGGTTGATGATCACCGAGCTCTGCGCATCGGTCAGGCGATCTTCCAGGCCGTAACCGACTTCGATGCGCAATTTACGATCATCGCGCGCAACGATCAGCAACGCGCCGGTGTTTTTATCCTTCTGGCCGATGCCCCAGTAGCGCCCCAGCTGATAGCCGAAATCGGCAATGTCGGTGCCCTGCAAGTTCGGCAACGTCACCACGACCAACTGCTCGCCCGTGGCTTTTTCATGGGCCTGGAGCTGCTGCGTCAGTTGCTCACGAACCGACGGCTCGATCATCTGGGCGTTATCCACCACCCGTCCGGTCAGCTGCGGAAACTTCAACTCGGCCTGGGCTGTCAGGGCAAACACCCACAGCACCAGCACCAGGCCCACTTTCAACACGCGCATTGGCAACCTCATCCGTGGTGATGCGTCAAGCCGATCAGAACTTCACTTCTGGCGCTTTTTCGGCATCGGGGCTGGTGGCCTCGAAGGTTTCGCGGATCGGCAAATCGCTGTACATCACCGTGTGCCACAGGCGACCCGGGAAGGTGCGGATTTCAGTGTTGTACTTCTGCACCGCGAGGATAAAGTCGCGACGCGCCACGGCGATGCGATTCTCGGTGCCCTCGAGCTGCGATTGCAACGCAAGGAAATTCTGGTTGGCCTTGAGGTCCGGGTAACGTTCCGACACCACCATCAAACGGCTCAAGGCGCCGGTCAGCTGATCCTGCGCCTGCTGGAACTGCTTGAGTTTTTCCGGATTGTCCAGGGTGCTGGCATCCACCTGGATCGAGGTCGCCTTGGCTCGGGCTTCGATCACCGCGGTCAGGGTTTCTTCCTCATGTTTGGCGTAGCCCTTGACGGTTTCCACCAGGTTGGGGATCAGGTCGGCGCGGCGCTGGTACTGGTTCTGCACCTGGCCCCAGGCAGCCTTGGCCTGTTCGTCGAGGGTAGGAATGTTGTTGATGCCGCAGCCCGCCAGCAGCGTGGTGAGCAACATCAAGGCTGCAACCTGCAGGCTCGACCGAGTGTGGTGTCGTACATTCATCTGGTTGACGCTCCCTTGCACCTTCCGTTGAAAAACAACCAGCGACCTTCTGAGCGGTCTCTTGGGGCATAATCTGCCCCCGCCACTGGATTGCATCGAGCCAATGGGCTAAAAGATGCCCCAGCGCCAAACGCTGCAGAAGTGTGCTGCATTTACCTGAACAACAATAGTCGCTCCCTAAATTTTGGCTGATCGGCGCGTATTCACTGCCGTTTAGGCCTTTGAGAAAACTATTCATGAAGAAGCTGTGTTTGCTGGGCCTGTTCGTCAGCCTGGCCAGTCATACCGTATTGGCCGCCACGACGCCCGCACCTTTGGAGAACAAGGACGCTTTCATCACTGACCTGATGAAACAAATGACCCTCGATGAAAAGATCGGCCAGTTGCGCCTGATCAGCATCGGCCCTGAGATGCCTCGGGAGATGATCCGCAAGGAAATCGCCGCCGGCAACATCGGCGGCACCTTCAATTCGATCACGCGCGCGGAAAACCGTCCGATGCAGGACGCGGCCATGCGCAGCCGGTTGAAGATCCCGATGTTCTTCGCCTATGACGTGATCCACGGTCACCGCACGATTTTCCCGATCCCGATTGCCCTGGCCTCGAGCTGGGACATGGACGCCATCGGCCTGTCCGGGCGCATCGCCGCCAAGGAAGCAGCGGCAGACAGCCTCGACATCACGTTCGCGCCGATGGTCGACATTTCCCGCGACCCACGTTGGGGCCGCACCTCCGAAGGCTTCGGCGAAGACACGTACCTGGTGTCGCGCATTGCCGGCGTGATGGTCCGGGCCTTCCAGGGCACCGGCGCGAACGCGGCCGATAGCATCATGGCCAGCGTCAAGCACTTTGCCCTGTACGGTGCGGTCGAGGGCGGTCGCGACTACAACGTCGTCGACATGAGCCCGGTCAAAATGTACCAGGACTACCTGCCACCGTACCGCGCCGCCATCGACGCGGGCGCGGGTGGCGTAATGGTTGCGCTGAACTCGATCAACGGCGTGCCGGCCACCGCCAACACCTGGCTGATGAACGACCTGCTGCGCAAGGATTGGGGCTTCAAGGGCCTGGCGGTCAGTGACCACGGGGCGATTTTCGAGTTGATCAAGCATGGCGTCGCTCGTGACGGTCGCGAAGCCGCGAAGCTGGCGATCAAGGCCGGCATCGACATGAGCATGAATGACACCCTGTACGGCAAAGAGCTGCCGGGGCTGTTGAAGGCCGGCGAGATCGAACAGAAAGACATCGATAACGCTGTCCGAGAAGTGCTCGCCGCCAAGTACGACATGGGCCTGTTCAAGGACCCGTACCTGCGCATCGGCAAGGCTGAAGACGATCCGGCCGACACCTACGCCGAAAGCCGTCTGCACCGCGCCGAGGCCCGTGACGTCGCGCGCCGCAGCCTGGTGTTGCTGAAGAACCAGGGCGAGACCCTGCCGCTGAAGAAAACCGCGAAGATCGTGCTGGTCGGTCCGCTGGCCAAGGCGCCAATCGACATGATGGGCAGCTGGGCCGCCGCTGGCCGTCCGGCTCAATCGGTCACCTTGTTCGACGGCATGAACGCCGCTGTTTCAGACAAATCGAAGCTGATCTACGCCCGTGGCGCCAATATCACCAGCGACAAGAAAGTGCTGGATTACCTGAACTTCCTCAACTTCGATGCGCCGGAAGTGGTGGATGATCCGCGTTCCGCCCAAGTGCTGATCGACGAAGCGGTGAAGGCCGCCAAAGATGCTGATGTCGTGGTTGCCGCTGTCGGCGAGTCCCGTGGCATGTCCCACGAATCGTCGAGCCGCACCGACCTGAACATCCCGGCCAACCAGCGCGACCTGATCAAGGCGCTGAAAGCCACCGGCAAACCGCTGGTGCTGGTGTTGATGAACGGCCGCCCGCTGTCGATTCTCGAAGAGAAGGAACAGGCTGACGCGATTCTGGAAACCTGGTTCAGCGGCACCGAAGGCGGCAACGCCATCGCGGACGTGCTGTTCGGCGACTACAACCCATCGGGCAAACTGCCGATCACCTTCCCGCGTTCGGTGGGCCAGATTCCGACCTACTACAACCACCTGAGCATTGGCCGGCCGTTCACGCCGGGCAAACCGGGCAACTACACCTCGCAGTATTTCGATGACACCACCGGCCCGCTGTTTCCGTTCGGTTTCGGCCTGAGCTACACCGATTTCAGCCTGAGCGACATGGCCTTGTCGTCGACCACGCTGAACAAGACCGGCAAGCTCGACGCCAGCGTCATGGTGAAAAATACCGGCAAGCGCGACGGCGAAACCGTGGTGCAGCTGTACATCCAGGACGTGACCGGCTCGATGATCCGCCCCGTCAAGGAACTGAAGAACTTCCAGAAAATCACGCTGAAGGCCGGCGAACAGAAAGTCGTGCACTTCACCATCACCGAAGACGACCTGAAGTTCTTCAATGCCCAGCTCAAATACGCAGCGGAGCCAGGCAAGTTCAACGTGCAGATCGGCCTGGATTCCCAGGACGTGACGCAGCAGAGCTTTGAATTGCTGTAACCCTGACACACTGCAATAAACCTGTGGGAGCGAGCCTGCTCGCGATGAGGGCATAACATTCAACATCTTTGTTGGCTGTTACACCGCCATCGC
>NZ_JASCOM010000037.1:0-39913 GCF_029959925.1 Pseudomonas sp. PS02303 | reverse complement strand
TTTTATATTGTCTGGGGGGGGGGGGGGCGGGCCCCCCCCCCCGCGCGGCCGATCGACTGACCCACGCGACCGTAACCACAGATCACAACGTGGTTGTGCAAGTCGGCGTTAAGCGCGCTGATTTCTGCCAGTTTTGCTTCTTCGTTGGGCTTGCGATGCAGGCGTGTCGCAATGTGGGGGGCGGCGCGCAGCAACAACGGTGTCACCAGCATCGAGCAGAATGTCGCGGCCAGCAGAAGACCTCCGAAGTCGGCGGGCATCAGTTTGTTTTGCTGCATCTGCGCCATCAAGGCAAAGCAGAACTCGCCACCCTGAGCCAATGCAAGGCCGCTGCGCCAGGCGGTTTCGCCGTCGCTGCCGCGCCATTTGACCAGCAGCGCGACCACTGTGCCCTTGATGAGCAGTAACCCAAGCGTCAGGCCGAGAACCATAAGGCCGTGGCTGACAAACAGCTGCAAGTCGATCAGCATGCCGATGCTGACGAAAAACAACCCGAGCAAGATGTCGCGGAACGGCCGGATGTCCGCCTCGATCTGGTGCCGATAGTGGCTTTCCCCCAGCAGCATGCCGGCGAGAAATGCACCCAGGGCAGGGGAGAGACCGAGCAGGTGAGTCAGCCACGCGGTCAGCAAAACGATGACCAGCGCCAGCAGCACGAACAGCTCCGGGGAGCGGGCGGCGGCAACTTCATGGAACAGGCGGGGCAACAACCATCGACTGGCCAGCAACAAACCACCGAACAGCACCAAGGTCTTGCCCAGCGTCAACGGCAATGCCCAATACCAGGCTTGATCGCTGTTGCCGGCGAACACCGGCACCAGGGTCAGCAACAGCACCGCCACCACATCCTGGAACAGTAACACGGCGATGGCATTCTGGCCGTGACTGCTGAATATCTCGCCGAGGCTGCTCAGCTCCTTGCTGACTATGGCCGTAGAAGACAGCGACAGACCGGCACCGAGTAACAACGCGGGCGTCGTCGGCATGCCGAACAGCATCAGCAATGCCCCCATCAAAATCCCGGACACCAACACTTGCAGGCTACCAAGGCCGAACACCACCCGACGCAGCTCGATCATCTTCGACAGGGAAAACTCCAGCCCAAGGGAGAACAGCAGAAACACCACGCCCAACTCGGCCAGGTCTGGCAACTCTTCGCTTTCATTCACCCAGTTGAACGCCGTCGGCCCGATCATCAGCCCTACGCACAGGTAGCCCAGCACCGGAGGCAAACGCAGGCGCTGGAACAATGCAATCACCACCAGGGAGGAGGCGAGAATGATCAAGAGGTTGGCGAACACGAAAAACTCCGGTGAGGGGCTGGCTACTCAAGCGTAGAAGTAAAAAAAACCTGAGCATCACGTAATTGGCCGCTGGAGCGACTGATATGCGTCAGGGTTTTACCGCCGCCCATTGCGATTTGTGCTCAAGGGCAGAAAATTCACTGGCTCGACGGCTTTTCGGAGCAAGCCTAGAATAGGTTCTTAATTTTTTAGGTTGAGCGCTCATGCTTCCTGAATGTCAGTTGTTCGGCACCCTTGGGTGCCACCTCTGTGAAGTGGCCGAAGCCATGCTGATGGAGTTTGTCGAACGTGGTCTGCTGGTGGAGCTGGTAGATATCGCTGAAGATGAAACATGGTTCGAAGCTTACAGCCTGCGTATCCCGGTGCTACGGCGGGTCGATACCGGCGCTGAACTGGGCTGGCCATTCAATGCCGACGAGGTGGTGGCGTTCCTGCGTTAAGCGGTTTTGTGGTTGGCGATGTCCCGTTTGTCGAACTTTGCGAATGATCCCCTTGGCTTAACCGATGCTCTTCGGATACTGTATGCGCATACAGTTATTCGTAATATTGCCGTTCGCCGCTGGTTTTCAGGTTCGAGCAGGCAGTATCGGGCGTGAGAGGGGAAGATCGTGGTCAATGTCGAACAATTGAAAAACAGCGTGAACCGGATGTCGGTTGATGTTGTGCGCGAGGCGGTCCTCGAATTGCGTCTGGATGGTCTGGTCACGGAAGGAAAAACACCCTTCAACAAACTGCACTTCAACACCTGCTTTGCCGAAATCGAAGCGTTGTTCCAGCGCGCGGGTTATCACCGCCAGCTCGATGTCGTGGGTTATCAGGGCTTGTTGTACGCGCTTTATGATCCAGGCCGCTGGGAAGCGGTCGATGTGCTGCGCTGGCTCAAGGAGTTCACCGAAGCGGCGGCGCGCAAGCAGATGCCGGCGTGAGGATTCTCTTCTAGGTTCGTTCCGGCCACTGTTGGATAATGCTGGCCTGTATTGAGGGTCAGAGCGTTTGTATGTCCACTTCATCTTTTTCTGCTTCGCACAACCAGGCCAGCACGCTCTATTTGCCGCCGGGTCCGTGGCAGACCGTGCTCGATTGCCTGTGCGACCACTTCAGCGCTATTGGTCGTGAACAATGGCTGGACAGGATTGCTCGTGGTCGCGTGCTTGACGGGCACGGTCAACCGATCGCTCTGGATCTGCGTTACAAGGAAGGCCTGCGGATTCATTACTTTCGTGAGGTGCCGGACGAAAAACCGATCCCGGTGGTCGAGTCGATCCTGTATGCCGACGAGCATCTGGTGGTGGCGGACAAGCCGCATTTTCTGCCAGTGACGCCTGCCGGGGAATACGTGGAGCAGACGTTGTTGCGGCGGCTGATCCGTCGCCTGGATAACCCGAATCTTGTGCCTTTGCATCGCATTGACCGGCACACGGCGGGACTGGTGTTGTTTTCAGCGAACCCTGAGAGTCGCTCGGCTTACCAGTCATTGTTTCCTACACGAAATATCGAAAAACGCTACGAAGCAATCGCCCGCGCATTGCCTGAACTCACCTTTCCACTGGTTCATAAAAGTCGGCTGGTCGATGGCGAGCCATTCTTTCGCATGCAGGAAGGTCCGGGTACCAGCAACACCGAGACGGCAGTTGAGGTTCGTGAGAAGAACGGCGATCTCTGGCGTTATGGACTTTATCCAGTGACCGGCAAGAAGCATCAGTTGCGGGTGCACATGACTGTTTTGGGCGCCAGTATCTGCAACGACCCGTTCTACCCGCAGGTGCTCAAGGATGTCGAGGACGACTATGCCAATCCCTTGAAGCTGCTGGCTCAGGGTTTGCGGTTTGTCGACCCGGTCACAGGTCAACCACGTGAATTCGAGAGCACCATCACCCTGCAATGGTGATCACAGTGCATCAGGCACGAAAAAGCCCGCATCAAGCGGGCTTTTCTGTATCCGGTGGTGCCGTAACCATTACAACTCTTTAACGGTACGAACCTGATCCTTGTTGATGCGGGTGTGTTTGCCATCAAGCTGTTCGAACTCGTAGAAACCCGATTCGTCATCGTATTTTGGCGCGTCGACGGCCTGGATTTCGCGACCGTCATTCAAGGTGATCACTGTAGGCGATGCGCAACCGGCGAGGGTTGCAAGGCCCAGTGCGAGCATGAGAGTGGCGAGGGTCCGTTGAGTCATGAGTGTGTCTCCGAATATGAATTCTTTTGGTTACTGAGCTTGAGACGTATGCAACGCGCGCAAGTTCCTTCTCGTGTCAGTCTGACACAGTGTTGTGTGCACTTAACAGCTCCGGCGTGTTGAGGTTGGCCAGGCGAGGATCGTTATCGGGACATTGCAGGGCGGTAGCGCCCAATTTGCGCATGAGGCGTCCCGGACTGCGTTCGCCCTCATTCCAGGCTCTTTCAAACGCTGCCGAAAGCGCCACCGGGATGATGCACAGCAACGGCTCCCAGTGTTCGTTATGGCGCAGCATCAGCGGTTTGTCCGGATGCTGGCGGGCGGTTTCGCGCATGCTCTGGAGCAGGGCCGCATCGATGCGCGGCACATCGCACGGCAACACCAGCAGACAGGCGTGGCGGGCGGCCTTGAGGCCGGCGCGAATACCGGCCAAGGGTCCCGGGAAGTCGCCTTCATCGTCATGGACCAACTGGTCGGCAAAAGGCGCATATTTTTCCAGGTTCCTGTTGCAGGAGATGATCAGATCATCACTCAGCGCGCGGGTCTTGCGATGCAGGTGCGCGATCAGTGGCTCGCCATGCCATTCCAGCAAACCCTTGTCCTGGCCGCCCATGCGTTGGCCTCGACCACCGGCCAGGAGCAGAATGGAGCAGGGCGGCAAATGTGTACTCAAGGTCATGGCACGTCTCCATGGGGGCGGCGAAAAAACGGAGCGCTGTGATATAACACCGGGCTGTTTATCCTACAACTGGACGAGCCTATGAAAGCCAAGGCTGAAGTACCTTTCGCGCCGCTCAACATCGCGGTGTTGACGGTCAGCGATACCCGCACCCTGGAAACCGATACGTCAGGGCAGCTTTTCGTCGACCGCTTGAGCGCTGCCGGCCATAACCTGGCTGCTCGGGTTTTGCTTAAAGATGATCTCTACAAAATTCGCGCGCAAGTCGCCAACTGGATTGCCGATGATGTCGTGCAGGTGGTGTTGATCACCGGCGGTACCGGGTTCACGGGGCGCGACAGCACGCCGGAAGCGGTGAGCTGTCTGCTTGACAAGCAAGTCGACGGTTTCGGCGAGTTGTTCCGGCAGATTTCGGTCGCGGACATCGGCACTTCGACTGTTCAGTCCCGGGCCCTGGCGGGTTTGGCCAATGGCACGCTGGTCTGCTGTTTGCCGGGTTCGACCAATGCTGTGCGCACTGGCTGGGATGGCATTCTCGCCGAACAGCTGGATTCGCGGCACCGTCCCTGCAATTTCGTCGCTCACCTTAAACAGGCGGCACCTTGTGAATCCCGTGGGTAAGCCCGGCAAAGCCGGTAGCTTGATGGCGGTCGAAGTCGCGCTGGCGCGTTTGCTGGAAATGGCTGAGGCATCAACGATAGGTGAGCGTGAGCGCTTGCCGTTGGCACAGGTTGAAGGTCGCATACTGGCCGACGACCTGGTCTCGACGCTTGATCTGCCGCCCTGGCCGAATAGTGCCATGGACGGCTATGCCTTGCGCGTCGCTGACTGGACGGGCGAACCCTTAATGGTCAGTCAGAAGATTTTCGCCGGCCAGGCACCCGGACCATTGAAGCCAGGTACCTGCGCCCGAATCTTTACCGGTGCGCCTGTACCGGCAGGTGCCGATTGCGTCGAGATGCAGGAGAACGCCGAGGTTCAGGCGGACGAGCGCGTTCGTTTTATCGAGGCAATGGCCCCGGGTCAAAATATTCGCCCGCAAGGCCAGGAAACTACCGTTGGCGAACTTGTTTTGCCGGCGGGCACCCGTCTGGGACCTATCGAGCAGGGCCTGGCGGCGTCGCTGGGATGTGCTGAGCTGAACGTGGTTCGCAAGGTTCGTGTCGCAGTCCTGTCAACCGGAGATGAATTGATAGAGCCGGGCCAGCCCCTCGGGCCGGGACAGATTTACAACAGTAATCGCGTGTTGCTGTGCAGTTGGTTGCAGCGCTTGGGCTGTGAAGTGATCGATGCCGGAATTCTTCCCGATGATTTAGCGGCCACTCGCGCCCGTCTTGGGGAATTGAAGGATGTCGATTTGATCCTTTCTACCGGCGGCGTGTCGGTGGGAGAAGCCGATTTTCTGGGCATTGCCTTGAGCGAAGAGGGCGAGTTGACCCTGTGGAAACTCGCCATCAAACCAGGCAAGCCGCTGACGTTCGGTCATTTTCGCGGCGTCCCCGTGATTGGTTTGCCCGGCAACCCTGCGTCGACGCTGGTTACATTTGCCTTGTTGGCCAGGCCCTATCTTTTGCGCCGCCAGGGTGTGAAAGAGGTCGAGCCATTAAAGTTTCAGGTGCCTGCAGGATTCGACTGGCCAAAGGCTGGTAATCGCCGAGAGTATTTGCGTGGACGCCTGGAGAATGGTCGGGCAATCATCTACAAGAATCAGAGCTCCGGGGTGCTCCGCAGTGCCACTTGGGCTGATGGTCTGGTTGAAGTACTGGAAGACCGCACGTTGATCGAAGGCGATGACGTGAACTTCATTCCGCTGAGCGAAGTCCTGAGCTGATTCTGGCGAAAGTCTTGCCACGCAAGCCCGGTAGATCGTGCCGGAGCTTGCGTGTATGGCTAGCGTTTAACGAACCAGAAGTGACACGACCTGATCAAAGCGGCTGTTGGCGACCCAGCCCAGCAGCCCCAGGACCACGGCTGTTCCACCCGCAGAATAGGCCAGCCTGTGTTTGATGGATTTAACATCGCCACGGACCTCTTCCATGTCTCTTCGGATGTATTTGAGGTGTGTCTCGAGTTCAATGACGCGAGGTTCCATATCAACTCCTCCGGCGGTTTTTGCGCTGTTATTGAATTCAGCCTGATGATTGGCGCGATTGCCTGCCGATGGCGCGACCTGACTGATCGGCAACCTGATGTCATGGCTTTGCATGGGCTGAAACGCTCCTTGCCTTCAAGCCCTTTGGATGGCCGACACTGGTGTTGATTGCGCTTTGTGTGGCCCTTGAAGAAGGTCTACTCATGGTTTTCACATCCCTGTGTATTGAATGTTGATGACTGATGCCGCGGACCTCAAGGTGTACCAATCGCCAAGGTTGGTCAATTGAGCCGATTCCGTACATGTTGTAAGAAAATTTCCCGCGCTGTAGGACCACAAGGCTGTACGGCTCAAAAAAATTCAAATCCCTGCGACTTTTATAGGCGGTGGTGAGGTCAACATCTCTCATACGGAGTCCAAACATGGGAGCGGCAATAATGAGTGAGCGCAAAGCGCTGTTGATTCTGCATGGCAAGCAGGCGCTCAACGAGGAGGTCCGTGCGGCCGTCGACGTTAAACGCCAGCAGGGCTGGGAGTTGGCCGTCCGACTGACCTGGGAGGCGGGTGACGCGCAGCGGCTGGTGGAAGAAGCCTTGAGCGCGGGCTATACGCAACTGATTGCCGGCGGCGGTGATGGCACCTTGCGTGATATCGCTGAGGCCATGGCAGCGCATTCGACGCAGGCCAGTCTGGTGCTGATGCCGCTGGGCACCGCGAACGATTTTGCGCGTGCCGCCGGTGTGCCGCTCGAACCCGCTCTGGCGCTGGACCTTCTGGAGGTTGCACCGCAAGCGATCGATCTGGGCGAGGTGGGCGGTCAAGTCTTTCTGAACATGGCCACCGGCGGCTTTGGCAGTCAGGTCACGGCGAATACCTCGGAAGACTTGAAGAAAGTCCTCGGGGGCGCGGCGTATCTGTTCACCGGGTTGTCGCGCTTCAGCGAACTGCATGCTGCCTACGGCGAGTTGCAGGGGCCGGACTTTCAATGGAGTGGTGAGCTTTTGGCGTTGGGTATCGGCAATGGCCGGCAGGCTGGCGGTGGTCATGTACTGTGCCCGGAGGCGCTGGCTGACGATGGGCTGCTGGATATCAGCATTTTGCCGGCGCCGCAGGAAGTGGTCGGTACGTTGAAAACGCTGCTGGCCGATGGCTTCGGCATCGACAACATGTTTGTGCGAGCTCGCCTGCCATGGGTCGAGATCAAAGTTGCGGAAGGCCTCTACATCAATCTGGATGGCGAACCTATCGAGGGCGAGAGCCTGCGATTCTCGACGCGTCCAGCGGCATTGCGCGTGCATTTGCCGCAGAATTCGCCTCTGCTGAGCGCTTCGAAAACGGTCAGTCGTCCAGGCTGATGATTTTCTCGCGCACGGCAAACAGCACCAGGCCGGCCACGTCGTAGATCTGCAGGCGCTTCATGATCTGCGAGCGGTGGGTTTCAACGGTTTTGATGCTGAGGCCCAGGCCATTGGCGATTTCCCGGGTGGATTTGCCCCGAACAATCAGTCGCAGGATTTCCAGCTGGCGGGCCGTCAGGTTGTGTGAGTCCGCAGCCTCGGGTTGATGCTTCTGGTTACGGATCAGTGCCTGGTTGATAACTGTGTGGGCAATGGCCGGGCTCAGGTAACGCTCGTTGTTGCGCAAGGCATCCAGGGCATGTTCCAGCTCAGTGGCCGTGGTGTCTTTGAGCAAATAGCCATGAGCACCGGACTCAAGCGCCTGCATGATCAGGGCCGGGTCGGTGTGCATCGACAGGATCAACACCTTGCTTTGCGGGCGGACCTGCTTGAGTCGCTGCAAGGCTTCAAGGCCGCCGGTCTGCTTCATGGAGATATCCAGCAGAACGATGTCAGGGGACAGCTTCTCGACCATCTCGAGTAGCTGCGAGCCGTCATTGGCCTCACCAATGACCGCGTAGCCGGGAATATCCAGCACCAGAGCGCGCACGCCTGCCCTGATAAGCGAGTGGTCATCCACCAGAAGTAAGTTACAAGTCAATGCATAACCTTATTCGTACTGGCCCGTTCGAGCGCACGGGGCGCCCAGGGAAAGAGTGCTTCGATTTGAGTGCCTTTGCCCGGCTCGCTGGTCACGACCAGGGTACCGCCCAGTTGATCGATCCGTTCCACCATCCCGGCCATCCCGCGTTGCCCCTCTCGACCGGGGTCTGCGGCTGGTGCGAACCCCAGGCCGTCGTCGCTGATCAGCAGCGCCAAACCCTGGGGCATGCGTTGCAGGCGGATCAGCAGGTTATTCGCTTCGGCATGGCGAAGAATATTGGTCACCGCTTCCTGGGTGATTCGAAAGGCGGCCACCGCCATTTCTTCCGGTATGCCCGTCAGGCGTTGATGGCATTCCAGGCTCCAGTGAATTGAAGTATTGGCCAGGGTCTTGAGCAAATGCGCACGCAGGCTGGCTTCAAGTCCGAGGCTGGCCAACTGCCTGGGATTGAGAATGGCCGAGACATCGCGAACCTTGGCAAGGGTTTCGTCCAGTGTGTCGCAGAGCACTGTGCACTGGCCTTGCATGTCTTCAGGCATCCGGCGTTTGAGCCATTCACTTTGAAGTTTTGCCGCGGTCAGCAACTGGCCGATGTCGTCATGTAGTTCCCTGCTGAGACGATGACGTTCATTTTCCTGGACCTCAAGTAGACGATCGGCTAGTTCTTGTGGCTGAAATTTTATTGATTTGCTCGACAGGAAATGTTGTACCCAGACGCAGCCAAGTGCCGCCATGTTCAGTACCAGCAGACTCATCGGCACTGAAGCAGACAAGCTGAAAACCAGCAGGCTGCCAAGTGCCGAGGCGGTGCACAGCAAAAGCGTTAACCGCCGCGCATTTTTTTGGGAGGGGAGCCGTGGGGTGAATGACTTGAGGCTGGCGTACATAGCGGATGGAGCCAATGGATGTTCGCTGCGGGCAGACCGGCCATCGTGGATGACGGGTCTCTGTCTGAAATCTGTAGTGACTCGTCTCTAGCCGTGCAATCCAGGGCGGGGGCTGACAACACCTTCAAATTCGGCCTGCACTCGTCTGGAGTCACTTTGACATTAGAATGGCGTCAACTAATGGTCGGCATAATACCATTTAAGCTACCGTTGGTCGCGTTCGGTATATATGTCTATTCAGTCAGGAATTAAGGGTTTAGGACGATAGTTCCATAATGGAAAAAGTTTAACGGAGGGAATAGTTATTTGCATCGAGCTGTCGTTGACATGAGCACACCCCAATTAATGAGCGGCATCATGACAATGATAATACGCAATAAGGCTTGGTTATCTGGCGGATTAAGCCTGCCGCTCAGAATAGGAAACAAGCGTGAAGGGTTTGGAATTAACCGGAGGCTGGAAATGACTTTGTCCTACCTGAAACGCAAAGGCTTCAATCAGGGAAGTCTGTTCACTTTCATCCAGGCTGAGTTGGCCGGTGGTCTGATCGATGAGTTCGAGTTGCCAGGCCATCAACGTAAAGCAGTCCTTCAGCGCACACAGGGCCTGGTCGTTCAGTTCCATGTGGCCTTGTGCGTGGTTCAACAAGCCATGGATGTGCAGCGAAAATTCAGAAACCGCCTCCAGGGCCAGGGCATCCGCCTTACTCGCTAATTTAAGCAGGCTGCTGAGCATGCAATCGATTGCGTCTTTGTCATTGCTGATCAACTGCAGATGGCTAAGGCACTCTTCCGATTTGGCCAGGAGTGTTTCAGCCTCGACGAGGAACTCCGGAAAGCGCTGAGCCCACTGTTTAGTGTCGTTCGGCATGCTTATCTCCACAACGTCATGTCAAATGAGGGGATGTCGTGTGTGTCGACGAAGACGTCCAGCGTCCCGGCGCTGCCGTGCCGGCATGAGATCGCGCTCCGGCTGGCCTGGGCGCAGGCTGGGGAACTCGAGAGGGTGGATGGCCACTTACCTGCGATCGCACACAAAAGCCTGACTCCGTTCATGCAATGAGAATGGCGTCACATTAATGGCTATTGGATATTGCGAATATCAGGTTGGGCCTGATTGTTACTAGGGGAATCCCTTACACAAGGGAACCTAACGTGCAAACCGAGGTCGCGCCGCAGGGGATGAAGCAGATGAAATCGCTGCGCCAGTAAAGCATGATGTTAATGTGGCATCAATGCCCGATCATGGCATTTTGTCTCAGGGTCAAGGTCTGGCCAAAACTGCCGATAACCCTCTTTAGTGAATTCATCAGAACAAGCCCAGGAGTCATTAATGGCCGGCATTCTCGACACGGTAGACCAACGCACACAACTGGTGGGTGAGAATCGCCTGGAAATTCTCATGTTCCGGCTGGCCGGTCGGCAATTGTTCGCGATCAACGTTTTTAAAGTGCAGGAAGTGTTGCAACTGCCGAAGCTGACCCTAATGCCCCAGCGCCATCCGTTTGTCTGCGGCGTGGTCAACTTGCGTGGGCAGACGTTGCCGGTGATTGACCTGTCCCACGCCATCGGCATGCGTCCGCTGGTGCCTGGCCCTACCAGTACGATCATCGTCACCGAGTACAACCGTTCAGTGCAGGCGTTCCTGGTTGGCGGCGTAGACCGCATCGTCAACATGAACTGGGAAGCCATTCTGCCGCCGCCGGCCAGCGCCGGCCGCCAGCATTACCTGACCGCCATCAGCAAGGTCGACGATCAGTTGGTGGAAATCATCGACGTCGAAAAAGTCCTGGCCGAAATCGTGCCGTACAACGCCAAGGTCTCGCGCGAGAAACTCGACGACCCGGTGCTGGAGCGCGCCCGTGGTCGTGAAGTGCTGTTGGTGGATGACTCCAACGTTGCCCTGTCGCAACTGCGCGACACCCTGGGCCAGTTGGGCGTGAAGATGCACATCGCCAGCGACGGCTTGAAGGCGCTGAACATGCTCAAGGCCTGGGCCGATACGGGCGTGTCGATGACCGACAAACTGCTGATGGTCTTTACCGACGCGGAAATGCCGGAAATGGACGGCTATCGCCTGACCACCGAAATCCGCAACGACCCGCGCTTGCGTGGCCTGTACGTGGTGCTGCATACGTCGCTGTCGGGCAGTTTCAACGACTCTATGGTCAAGAAGGTCGGCTGCGACAATTTCCTCTCCAAGTTCCAGCCGGACAAACTCGTCGACGTAGTGCGTCAGCGCCTGATGCTCGACGAAGTGCCGGCCTGACACGATTTAGGCTGCACACGATCAACCTGTAGCGAGCCTGCTCGCGAAGAGGCCATCACTGTCAACATTGATATTGGCTGATACATCGCCTTCGCGAACAGGCCCGACCCAAAAGGTAAACAGAGATCGGTTTTCTGCCTTTGATTCGGCGACCAAGCTCGTATAGGGTGGCATTTTTTGCCCACCAGGGAGCTGGCCATGTTGCGTCTGAGCGCGCTTTACCGTTATCCGTTGAAATCCGGCAAGGCCGAGGCCCTGGAGCAGATTTGTCTCGACAAACTGGGGCTGGACGGTGACCGACGCTGGATGCTCGTGGACGAGGCCAATGGGCGCTTCCTGACCCAGCGCACGGTGGGGAAGATGAGCCAGCTGTCGGCGTTATGGAATGCTGACGGCGGCTTGACCCTCAGTGCACCCGGGCGTCCGGCAATCGATATTGCCTTGCCGGGTAGCGGGGCTGAACTGCGGGGCGTGACGATCTTCAAAGACAGCCTGCGCGTGCCCGATGCCGGCGATGAAGCCGGCGCCTGGGTCAGTGAGTTCATTGGAAAGCCGACGCGCCTGGTGCAAATTCCTCTGGATCGCGCGCGCACCACACAAGCGGGCTATGGCCGGAATGACGATCAAGTGGCGTTCGCCGATGGCTTCCCGCTGTTGCTGATCGGGCAGGCGTCCCTGGAAGACCTCTCGAAAAATGTCGGGCGCCCGCTGGAAATGCTGCGCTTTCGACCAAACCTGGTGATCGAGGGCAGCGAGGCGTTTGCCGAGGACAACTGGAAGCGTATTCGCATCGGGGATGTTGAGTTGCGCGTGGTCAAGCCCTGTTCGCGCTGCATCCTGACCACCATCGATCCGCAAACCGGTGAGCGCAGCAGTGATCGCGAGCCTCTGGCCACGTTGCAGAAATACCGTTCCCAGGCGGACGGTGCAATGTTCGGGCAGAACCTGGTCAACGACAGCAATGGCCAACTTGAAGTCGGCATGCCAGTGACGATTCTGGAATAAACACACGAAAAAAAAATGCCCAGGTCCTAAGGGGCCCGGGCATTTTTTTGTCGTTGTGAAAACCCGGGGGTTTAGCCGCGGTATTCGCACAGGTAAGCGGTGTCGACGGCCACTTTCAGCTGGAATTTGCTGTTGGCAGGCACGTTGAACTGGCTGCCGGCGGCGAAGGTTTCCCAATCGGTGCTGTCAGGCAGTTTGACGGTGAGGGCGCCAGTCACCACGTGCATGATTTCACGCTGGCTGGTGCCGAATTCGTATTCGCCCGGAGCCATGACGCCGATGGTCGCAGGACCTTCAGCGGTGCCAAAGGCGATCGACTTGACGGTGCCGTCGAAGTACTCGTTGACTTTAAACATGGGCGATTCCTCGAAAAGGGCTAAAAAGGGCCGGCCAGTATGCACAAGGCCTTGAACGCCGTCACCTCTCTGGCGGGAGAACCTGTGGCAACAGGCGCGCCGTATTGCGCGCATCTTCCAGCGCCCGATGCTGTTGGCCATTGAACTGCATGCCCGCCAGTTGCAGCGCGCCGTTGAGCCCCAGCGGGCGTTCCAGGCGCCGGGCCTTGGCAAAGCGCTGTTTGAGATTCATGTGCGGCACTTTCTCAAGCACGCTGCACAAATGCAGTCGCTGCCATTCCTGAAGCAGTTGCTTGCGGTCGTAATCGCCCCAACTGGCCCAGCCCTCCAGCTCCGATTGATGGCGCACGAGCCATTGCTCGAATGACGGCCAGACCTCACTCAGCGTCTGCGCTGCGTCGACGTTGGCCTGAGTGATGTGCGTCAGCTCCCGGCAAAACGGCGTCAGCAAAGGCCGACGCAGTGGCCGAACGAAGCACTGGAAACAATCCACCTCGCGCCCTTTTCGGTCCACCAGGGTGGCTCCGATTTCGATGATTTCCATTTCCGTAACTGGCCAGCCACCGTCATCGGTGGTGGCTTCCAGATCGATCACCAGCCAGTGAGGCATCGCAGGGTTCCTGGTATCCGCGTCCTGATAGGGCTTGAGCGTAGCCAAAGCCGGCGGATCCGCCTAGCGGCTTATTCGACCTCCAACAAAATTTGACGATTCTTGACCTGATCGCCGACTCGCACCTTCAAGCGTTTAAGCACGCCGTCGATCCCTGATTTGAGCGGGTGCTCCATTTTCATCGCTTCGAGCACCACCAGCAGTTGACCTTTGCTGACCGGGCTGCCCTCGCTGACCAGTACGTCGACGATCGCCCCGTCCATGGGGGCCTTGAGGGTGCCGGAGCTGACACTGGCCTGGCTGCTGACCAAGGCTTGGGTCCGATCGACCAGACGCAGGCTGCCGGGGCGGGTGAACAGCCAGAGTTGCCCGCCCGCGAGGCGGTAGGCATGGCGTTGGCGGATGCCGTCGATCATCAGGGTTGCCCAGTGCCCGTCGCACTGAATGACCTTCAATTCGAGGGTTCGGCTGCCGACTTGCAAGCGGTACGGTGAGTCAGGCGCTGCGTTCAGTTCCACTGGCCAGTCCTGATCCTCCAGGCCTATTCGCAGATGCAGGGGCACGCTGGCGTTGTTTCGCCAACCGGCCAGCGGGGCGCGGTGAGCCTGCGCCGAGGCGTGATAGAACAACGCCGCCGCAATGGCCAGTTCTTCGGCGCTCGGCACCATCGGATGCAGACAAGGATGGTCGGCGAAACAGCTCGGGATAAACCCGGTGCTGAACTCGCCGCTGATGAACTGCGGGTGTTGCAGCAGGCTGGCGAGCAAGCGCTGATTGCTTTGCACGCCCAGCAACACGCTGTCCTGCAACGCCCGCAGCAGCTTGCGCCGCGCTTCTTCACGGGTGGCTCCGTGGGCAATGATCTTGCCCAGCAGCGGATCGTAGAACGGGCTGATGTTCTGGCCTTCGATCAAACCGTGATCGATCCGCACACCGTCTTGCAACGCCAGCTCCCACGCCTCGACTCGCCCGGTTTGTGGCAAAAAGCCCTGGGCCGGATCTTCGGCGTACAAACGCACTTCCATGGCATGCCCGTTGAGCTGCACTTCTTCCTGGCTCAACGGCAGCGGCAGGCCCTCGGCGACGTGCAGCTGCCAGGCCACCAGATCAAGGCCGGTGATCAATTCGGTCACCGGGTGCTCCACTTGCAGCCGGGTGTTCATCTCCAGAAAGTAGAACTGCCCGCGCGCGTCCAGCAAAAACTCAACGGTGCCGGCGCCCACGTAATTCACCGCGCGCCCAGCCTTCAACGCCGCTTCGCCCATGGCTTGGCGCAACTCGGTGGTCATCACCGGGCAGGGTGCTTCTTCGATGACTTTTTGGTGGCGACGCTGGATCGAACAGTCGCGTTCGCCGAGGTAGATCAGGTTGCCGTGCTGGTCGCCGAACACCTGAATTTCGACATGGCGCGGATCGATCAGCGCTTGTTCGAGAATCAGTTCGTCGCTGCCAAACCCGTGCAGGGCTTCGGAGCGCGCGGTTCGCAGCTGTTCCAGCAAATCGTCGGCGCTGTGCACCAGGCGCATGCCGCGTCCGCCGCCGCCGGCGCTGGCCTTGATCATCAGCGGATAGCCGATGCGTGCGGCTTCGCGGCTCAGGGTCGCATCGTCCTGTTCGGCGCTCTGATAGCCTTTGATGCAGGGTACGCCGGCCGCGAGCATGGCGAGTTTCGACAGGCGCTTGCTGCCCATCAATTCGATTGCTTCGGGGCTCGGGCCAATGAAGGTGATGCCGGCGTTTTGGCAGGCGAAGGCGAATTCGGCATTTTCCGAGAGGAAGCCGTAGCCGGGGTGGATCGCGTCGGCACCGCTGCGCCGGGCGGCGTCGATGATCGCCGGGATGTTCAGGTAGGACTGCTGCACCGGGGCCGGGCCGATGTTGACCGCTTCGTCGGCCATTTGGACGTGCAGGGCGTCGGCGTCGGCATCGCTGAATACGGCGACGGTGCGGTAGCCCAGGGCGTGGGCGGTGCGCTGGATGCGGCAGGCGATTTCACCGCGGTTGGCGATGAGGATTTTGCTGAGTCCGGGCATGGGTTGTTCCCTTGTTATTGCGGTGAATGTGATGGCCTCTTCGCAGGCAAGCCTCGCTCCTACAGGTACAGCGATTGCCGCGGGATTGGGCTCGGCACAAAACCTGTAGGCGCGAGGCTTGCCCGCGAAGCTTTTAGAGGGCCCACCCCGGTTTACGTTTTTGCACGAAGGCCATCGTCCCCTCGACCCCTTCAGCCCCGGTCACCGCTTCGCTGAACCATCCGGCCGCTTCATCCAGCAACGCGTCCGAAGGCTGCCCCGCACTCGCCAACAACAGTTTTTTGGTCGTGGCATTCGCCCCCGGCGCGCAGCACAACACATGGGCCAGAATTTCATCGAGGCGTTCGGCCAAGGCTTGCGCGTCATGCTCGACGAAATGCACCAAGCCCATGCGCCGTGCCTGGGTGCCATCGAAGCGTGCGGCCGTCAGTGCCAGTCGACGCGCCTGGGTCAAACCGATGCGCTGCACCACAAACGGCGCGATCTGCGCGGGCAACAGACCGAGGCTGGTTTCCGGCAGACCGAACTGCGCCAGGTGATCGGCCAGCGCGACATCGCTGACGCAGGCCAGTCCCAATCCACCGCCGAGCACCGCGCCTTGCAGCACCGTGATGACCACTTGCGGCGCGTGTTGCACCTCTTGCAGCAGCGCGCCGAACGCTCGGTTCAAATCGCGATAGGCGTCCGGGCCTTGAGCCCGGGCATTGGCCATGTCCTTGATGTCGCCGCCAGCACAAAAATGCCCGCCGGCACCGCCGATCACCAGCGCACGAACGGATCGATCGTCACGCACCGCGGCGAGCACCGCACGCAGTTCGGCAACCATCTGCAAGCTCATGGCGTTGCGGCTTTCCGGGCGGTTGAGGGTGATGTGCAGCACGCCGTTATGGGATTCGAGCAGCAAGGTCTGGCAAACCGGCAGGGCGCTCATTTCTTTTTCCCCGGCAGGATGCCCATGAGTTTGCAGATGATGCCCAGCATGATTTCGTCGGCCCCGCCGCCGATCGACACCAGCCGCACGTCACGGTAAGCGCGGGCCACCGGGTTGTCCCACATGAAGCCCATGCCCCCCCAATATTGCAGGCAGCTGTCGCTGACTTCGCGACCCAGGCGCCCGGCCTTGAGTTTGGCCATCGACGCCAGGCGCGTGACGTCCTGGCCTTTGATGTACTGCTCGGTGGCCTGATAGACCAGCGCTCGCAAGCATTCGATTTCGGTTTGCAGTTCGGCCAGGCGAAAGTGAATGACCTGATTGTCGATCAGCGCGCTGCCGAAGGTCTTGCGCTCCTTGCAGTACTCGATGGTGCTGTCGACGCAGTATTCCAGGCCCTTGATCATGTTCGCCGCGCCGAACAGGCGTTCTTCCTGAAATTGCAGCATCTGCATCATAAAGCCCGCGCCTTCATGGCCGATGCGGTTGCGCTGCGGCACGCGCACGTTGTCGAAAAACACTTGGGCGGTTTCCGAACTGCGCATGCCGAGCTTGTCCAGGTGCGAACTTAGGCTGATGCCCGGGGTGTTCATCGGCACCATGATCAGCGATTTGTTGACGTGCGGTTTGTCGTCGGAGGTGTTGGCGAGCAGGCAGATGAAATCGGCGCTCGGCGAGTTGGTGATCCACATTTTGCTGCCGTTGATCACGTAGTCGTCGCCGTCCTTGCGGGCGCTGGTTTTCAATCCGGCGACGTCGGAACCGGCACCGACTTCGGAGACGCCAATGCAACCGACCTGTTCACCGGTAATCGCGGGACGGAGGAATTCTTCGCGCAACTCATCGGAGCCGAAGCGGGCGAGGGCGGGCGTGCACATGTCGGTCTGCACGCCAATGGACATCGGAATCCCGCCACAATGAATCGTGCCGAACTCTTCGGCCGCCACGATCGAATAGCTGTAGTCGAGTCCCATCCCACCGAATTTTTCCGGTTTGGAAATCCCCAGCAGGCCGAGGTCGCCGGCCTTGCGGAAAATCTCGTGGATGGGAAAGCGCCCGGCCTTTTCCCATTCTTCGACGTGGGGATTGATCTCGTGATCGACGAATTGGCGGACCGTGCGACGCAGTGCTTCGTGTTCCTGGGTGAAGATCATTTTTATTGTTCTCCTGACGAACCCGATCGTTCCCACGCTCTGCGTGGTAACGCCTCTTTGGACGCTCTGCGTCCGCTTTTGGGACGCGGAGCGTCCCGGGCTGCATTCCCACGCAGAGCGTGGGAACGATCACTAAAACCGTGCGACGCCAAAACTGTTGGTTTGCAGTGGCCGCACTTCGGCCTCATGACAGATGTCCAGCAAGTAACCGAGCAAGGTCCGGGTATCCCGCGGGTCGATCAGCCCGTCGTCCCACAGGTTGGCGCTGCCATACAGCGCGGTGGACTGGCTGTCGAGTTTCTGCGCGGTCACCTGTTCCAGCATGTCGAGCATTTTGGAGTCCGGCACCAGGCCGTCCTTGAGTTGTTTGGCCTCGGTGACGATGCGCAGCACCTTGCCGGCCTGGGCACCACCCATGACGGCGGTGCGGCTGTTGGGCCAGGCGAAGATGAAACGCGGGTCGAGGCCGCGGCCGCACATCGCGTAGTTGCCGGCGCCGTAGGAGCCGCCGACGACGATGGTCAGTTTAGGCACCCGGGCGTTGGCCACCGCTTGAATCATCTTCGCGCCGTGCTTGATCACGCCTTGCTGTTCCGACTCGGTGCCGACCATGAACCCGGTGGTGTTGTGGAAAAACAGCAGCGGCGTCCGGCTCTGGTCACACAGCTGAATAAATTGCGCCGCCTTGCTCGCCCCCTTGGGCGTGATCGGGCCGTTGTTGCCGATGAATCCGCAGGCGCGGCCCTGAATGTGCAAATGGCCGCAGAGGGTCTGCTGATCGAACTCACCCTTGAACTCGAGGAAGCTCGAACCGTCGGCAATCCGCGCGATGATTTCGCGCACGTCATAGGGCTTTTTCGGATCGTCGGGAATCAGCCCGAGCAACTCGTCGATCGGGTAGAGCGGGTTTTCCCAGTACCGGGCGGGCGCCACCGGTAACCGCGCATTCCACGACAGCAGACTGACAATCTCGCGCACCTGGCGCACGCCATCGGCATCGTTCTCGGCCAGGTATTCGGCGGTGCCGGCGGTTTGTGCGTGCATCTCGGCGCCGCCCAGTTCTTCATCGGTGGCGACTTCCCCGGTGGCGGCCTTGAGCAGCGGCGGGCCGGCCAGAAACAGCTTCGCCTTGCCGCGCACCACCACCACATAATCCGAGAGCCCCGGCTGATAAGCTCCGCCCGCTGTGGCCGAGCCGTGGACCACGGTAATCTGCGGCAGCCCCATGGCCGACATCCGCGCCTGATTGGCAAAGCTGCGCGCGCCTTCGACGAAAATCTCCGCCGCGTAATTGAGATTGGCGCCGCCGCTCTCGGCGAGGGTGATCACCGGCAGTTTGTTTTCCATGGCGATCTGTTGCAGGCGCAGGGACTTTTTCAGACCGCTGGGGGAAATGGTCCCGCCCTTGATCGCACTGTTATTCGCCACCACCAGCACCCGCACGCCGGACACGTAGCCGATCCCGGCGATCAAGCCGCCGCCGGCCGAGCTGCCGTCCTTGTCGTCGTGCAGTTTGTAGCCGGCCAGGCTCGCCAGTTCGAGGAACGGCGCACCAGGGTCGAGCAGCAGATTGAGGCGTTCACGGGGCAGCAACTGGCCGCGCTTGTCGAATTTGGGCTTGGCTTCGGCCGCCTTGTTCAGCAGGTTTTGTTCGAGCTGGCGGACCTGCTCGATGCCGACCAGCATGGCCGTGCGGTTCTGGGCGAACTGTTCGCTGAACGGGTCTACCTGGGACTGGATCACCGGCATGGTTTATTCCTTGTCCTTGAGCACATCAGGAAGGTAGGCGCGGTGAAAACCGTTGTACGACTCACTGTTCGTCGCCTTGTGAATCGGCCACGCCCGACCGCCGAGACTCGCGGCTCCGTCGATGCGCAGCGTACTGCCGCTGATGAACGCGGCGGCCGGGCTGAGCAGGAAAACAATCGCCGCGCTGACTTCGGATTCCGTGCCGATGCGCTTGAGCGGCACATGCTCGCGCAAGGTTGGAATCACCGCTTTGAACGCACCTTCGTAGGTGTCCATACCGCTCGATGCCACCCAACCCGGCGCCACCGCGTTGACCCGCACCCCGGCATAACCCCATTCGAAGGCGGCAGTCTTGGTGAGGTTGTCCATGCCCGAGCGCGCCGCGCCCGAGTGGCCCATGCCGGGCATGCCGCCCCACATGTCGGCGAGCATGTTGACGATGGCGCCGCCGTGTTTGCTCATGGATTGGTTGAACACTTCCCGGGCCATCAGGAAACCGCCCACCAGGTTGGTGCGCATCACGGTTTCGAAACCCTTCTGATTGATCGAGGCCAGTGGCGACGGGTATTGGCCTCCGGCATTGTTGACCAATCCGTGGATCGGGCCGTGCTGGCGGATCAACTCGCTGACCAGATGCCTGACCGCTTCTTCTTCACGAATGTCGCAGGTGGCCCAGTCCGCCTTGCCGCCGTCTTCGGCAATCTCGGCGGCGACGCTTTTCAACTTGTCGGCCTTGCGCCCGATCAGCAGCACATGGGCGCCAAGTGCCGCCAGCTCATGGGCGGTGCACCGACCGATGCCGCTGCCGCCACCGGTGACGATGATGGTTTGGCCTGCAAACAAACCGGCTTTGAAAATCGAATCGTAGGCCATGGCGACCGTCCTCTAGTTGACCTGGTCGGCGATGCCCTGGGGCACCGGAATCTGGATGTCCAGCAACTGCTGGGCGAAGGCTTTGCCTTGCGGATCGATTCGCAGGCTGGCCACGCCACCGCCGCCGAGGGCGTTCTCCAGGAGAAAATTGAAACTGTGGGTGCCGGGCAAATACCAACGCTCGACACGTCCGTGGATCGGGTCAAGGACATGGCTCATCCAGTCGACCATCACCTCAGGCGTCAGGGCTTCGGCGATCCATGGCAGATACTCGGCTTCCCGGGCCATGACGCCGATGTTGCTGTGATTACCCTTGTCGCCGGAGCGCGCGACGGCGAGTTTGATCAGGGCCACGCTGGCATCGGCGCGGCCTGTGGGTTGCGGCGGGTCGAACGGAACGGGCAAGTCATCCGGGTCGAGCACATCGACGGCGGGCAGGGCGCACGGGTGGCGTTGGCCCTGCAGATCAATTTCCAGCGTGCAGGCGGTTTTGTCGATGAGGAACGAGAACAGCCGGATCAGCGGATACACCGTCGGCCGTCCACCGACAATCCCGGTCAGTCCCGGCGCCATGCCGGTGGCGGCCTGGGCGATTTCCCGGGAGAACACGATCAATGCCTGTTTGTTCGGATGGCGCACCGCGAGTTTGATCACCACTTCGCGGCTGTCCTGGCGTTGGCTGTGGGCACCGTAAGTGGCCTCGCTGCCCAGGAGTTCGATGTTCACTTCACTGTAGGGCGCCCAGCCGCGCTGGCTGAAGATCTCCGAGGTCTTGTTGATGATCGCCTGGCCGACCCGTTCGGCCTTGGCCACGGCATCGATCCCGGCGATCAGGCAACTGGCGGTGCAGCGGAAACCGTCCGGGTAGGTCGCGCTGACCTTGTATTGATCGGTAGGCGGCAAGCCTTTGGCGCCATGCACCTGAACTGCGTTTTTACCTTGTTGCACGAGTTTGACCTGGGTGAAATCGCAGACCACGTCAGGCAGCAGGTAGGCCTGGGGGTTGCCGATTTCATAGAGCATTTGTTCGCCGACGGTCAACGGCGTGACCAGGCCGCCTGAGCCCTCGGGTTTGCTGACGATGAACTGGCTGTCGGCGCTGACTTCGACGATGGGGAAGCCAATGTGTTCGTAATCGGGCACATCGCGCCAATCGGTGAAATTGCCGCCGGTGCACTGGGCGCCACATTCGATGATGTGCCCGGCCAATGCGGCCTGGGCCAGTTTGTCGTAGTCATGCCAGGACCAGCCGAATTCATGGACCAGCGCGGCACTGACGACCGCGCTGTCGACGACGCGTCCGGTAATGACGATGTCGGCACCCAATCGAAGGGCTTCGACAATGCCCGGTGCGCCGAGGTAGGCGTTGGTCGAGACGCACATCGGCGGCAAGGGCGCGCCGCTGAACATTTCATGCAGGCCACGGCTGCTCAGCTGTTTGAACTGCGGTTGCAGGTCGTCGCCCAGCAACACGGCGATTTTCAGTGCCACCCCGGCCTTGTCACATGCCGCTTGCAAGGCAGCGGCGCAGGCCTGTGGATTGACCCCGCCGGCATTGCTGATGACCCGGATGTTTTGTTCGGCGAGTTGCCCAAGCAGTGGGCTGAGGACTTCGATGAAGTCGCCCGCATAGCCCGCCTGCGGATCTTTCATCCGTGCGCCGGCCATGATCGACATCGTGATTTCTGCCAAATAGTCGAAGACCAGATAGTCCAGACGCCCACCGTGCACCAGTTGCGCAGCAGCGGTTGAGGTATCGCCCCAGAACGCGCTGGCGCATCCGATGCGAATCGTTTCTGGCGCAGTCCTTTCCATAACCACCTCCGATAGAAGTGCATCGAGACTACCAAGCAAGCGCTTGGTTTGTAAACGACTGAAATATCTTCTGCCCGAGCGCTTGCTTGGTTGTCGTCGCCAGCTTAAATTGCCCGCGCAACCCCGCTGTTTTAGCGGCGGGCGGCGCATTTGATTGATCGACTGTAGGAGAGAATGGGTGGACGAGCAAAAAGCCCTGGGGGTCATGCGCGAATTGGTCGACAGCGGCCAATTGACCGACCCTGACAGCGCCCGCGGCAAACTGCTGCAAGTGGCGGCTCACCTGTTCCGTAACAAAGGGTATGAACGCACCACGGTGCGCGATCTGGCTGGCGCCGTGGGCATTCAGTCGGGCAGCATTTTTCATCACTTCAAAAGCAAGGACGAGATCCTGCGCGCGGTGATGGAAGAGACCATCCGCTACAACACGGCGTTGATGCACGCCGCCCTGGCCGAGGCCGGCAATGTACGCGAGCGGGTGCTGGCGCTGATTCGCTGCGAATTGCAGTCGATCATGGGCGGCAGCGGCGAGGCCATGGCGGTGTTGGTGTACGAATGGCGTTCGCTGTCCGAAGACGGTCAGGCGCAGGTGCTGGCGCTGCGCGATATTTACGAAGCGCTTTGGCTGCAGGTGTTGGGTGAAGCCAAGGACGCCGGTTTTATCCGCGGCGATGTGTTCATCACGCGTCGTTTTCTGACAGGGGCGTTGTCCTGGACCACCACCTGGTTTCGTGCCGGCGGCAGCATGAGCCTCGATCAATTGGCCGATGAAGCATTGATTCTTGTGCTCGAAGAGAAGTAATAAGGTGTCATGAGCCAGCAGGAAACTGGCTAAGTGGCCGAAACCGCCTAGCTTGAATGCATTGATGGGTATTTTTTGGGGAGTGGGTTGTTTTGATGTCTTCGCCAATTAGGACGGCCACGCGGCTTTTGCTGGCGTCGCTCGCGGCGGTTTGGGTATTGCCGTCCCAGGCTGCACAACTGGTGCGTGTCGGTGCCGCACATTTCCCGCCTTATACCGTGCGCCCGGAATCCGGTGCCGACACTGGCCTGCTGCCGCAATTGGTAGAAGCCTTGAATCAATCGCAGAGCGACTATCAGTTCGTCCTGGTGCCGACTTCGATTCCTCGGCGATTCGGAGATTTCAAGCAAGGTCGGGTCGACATGGCCATTTTCGAGAACCCGGACTGGGGCTGGAAGGACATTCCCCACGTCAGCGTCGACATGGGGCTTGAAGACGCCGAGATTTTCGTCGCGCAACGTGAGCCCGAGCGCCAGCAAAGTTATTTTGCCGACCTCACCGGCAAGCGTCTGGCGCTGTTCAGCGGCTATCACTACGAGTTCGCCAACTTCAATGCCGACCCGAAATTCCTCGCGCAGAACTACGACGCCACGCTGACCTATTCCCATGACAGCAACCTGCTGATGGTGCTGCGCGGGAGGGCAGACATTGCCTTGGTGACGCGTTCCTACCTGAGCGATTACCTGCTGCGCAACGAGCTCGTGGCCGATCAGCTGCTGGTGTCGCAGCGCGTCGATCAGGTGTATCACCACTACGCGATCCTGCGTCCGTCCGCGCCCATCAGCGGCGAGGCGTTCGGCAAGTTGCTGCAAGGGTTGCGGGACAATGGGCAGATGCTGAAGATTTTCGATCCATACAAGATTGCGGTGGTGGCGGTGCCCAAGCCCTGAATGACACCGCAGGTCGCGCCAATTCGCGACTTCACTTAAATTTCCTGCCCCGGCTCACGTCACAGGGTTGAACTGTCGACGATTATCGTGAGCCCGACCCATGCCCAATCTGAATGACCTGACTGCCCTGGCCTTGCCCAACGGAAGCCGTCTTGTAGCTGATGAAACCCAAAGTCGCCTGCACCTCAGCCTGGAAGGGCAGCCGCTGATCGAGCTGCGCCTGACCCGCGAGCCCGATGTGCAGGTGCAGGTCGAAAAGCATTTCGACACGCCTGAAAGTCAGGCGCTCTGGGCCACCTGCTATTGGCTGTTTGCCCGTGATCCGGCGTGCCAGCACCTGACGTTTCAACTGCAGCAATCGCCTGCCGACGCCTTGGCGAGCGGTTTGCTGATTCCCACCGACACCGCCGGCCAATACCGTTGCGAACGCACGCTGTTCTGGCAGTTGCCCCAGCCGTGGCTCAGCCAGGCGCAGGCCGACACTTATCCGCAGCAAATGGTCATCAGTGGCGGCAAGCGTCATCCGCTGCGCCCGCTAAAACCACGCGGTGAAGTCTATCGGCGCTTCGATGCGCGGCTCGGTGGCTGGATTTCCCTGCGCACGCTGGATATCGATCTGGACCTGGGGCGTTTCAATCGCTGGCAGAACAGCCCGCGGGTCGCGAGTTTCTGGCAGGAGGAGGGCAGCCTCGAGCAGCACCGCGAGTACCTGAGCAAACTCGAAGCCGATCCTCACACCCTGACCCTGATCGGTTGTTTCGATGATCAGCCGTTTGCCTATTTCGAAGCCTACTGGGCCAAGGAAGATCGCATCGCGCCGTTCTATGACACCGGCGATTACGACCGTGGTATCCACATGCTGGTGGGTGAAGAAAATCACCGTGGCCCGCACAAGGTGGCGAGCTGGTTATCGGCGTTGACGCACTACCTGTTTCTCGACGATCCGCGCACCCAGCGAGTCGTCGCCGAGCCTCGCGCCGACAACGGGAAGATGATCAAGTACATGCAGGATCAGGGTTACCACTGTGAGAAAGAGTTCGACTTTCCGCACAAGCGCGCGGCGTTGATGATGCTGGGGCGGGAGCGGTTTTTTGCTCGGTGCAAGTTGGCGTGATGCTTATGGCTCAAGGTCTGCACTGACCTTGAGTGCCCCATCGCGAGCAGGCTCGCTCCCACATTGAATCTCCAGTGAACACACAATCGGTGAACACCAAAGATCCAATGTAGGAGTGAGCCTGCTCGCGATCGGGGTCACCGCAAACTTTGAGCTTTTAGCGACGGGCAAAGGTATCCACACGATTGCCCGACACCTTGCGGCAGTGCACCAGCGCATCGCGAATCATGAAGTTCACCAGTGTCGGCGAGACGCCGAGTTCCTTGGCGATGTCCTTTTGCGGCACGCCGTGCAGGCGGTACATCTCGAAGGCGTAACGGGTACGGCTGGGCAGCTCCGTCAGCGCATCGGCGATGTTTTCCAGGGTCGAGAAATTGATGTGCGAGGTTTCCGGCGAAGCGCCCTGAATCACCACGTTCAGACCTTCCTCTTCCGGCCCGGAGTATTTCTGCTCCAGCGCCTGCTTGCGATAGTGGTCGATCGCCAGGTTGCGCACGATCTGGAACAGATAACTGAGCTGAGCCTTGAAGGATGACGTGATTTGCGGCGCCGATTGCAGCCGGAAAAACGCATCCTGGACCACGTCTTCAGCACGCGACCGGCAACCGGTAATCCGCGCTGCAATCTTGACCAGAATCAGTCGGTTGTCGACAAAGGCCTGAAGTAGCGGTGAATCGCACCTGCTTGTGGATACTTGTTCCGTCATGGAAATCACCTTGCTGCCAATAGGTTGGTGGGGCGGCGGGGGGTGGCCGTCCTACACATCGAGCGACAAATTATGCTGAATGATAATGATTGTCAATTGAGAAAGAGAACTAATGCTCCTCAGCGGTGCAGAGTGAGAACTGCGACACGCTGTCGCACTCGCGTGCAGCAGTTGGTTCCGTTGACGATCGACCCTGCCGACTAATTATTTCAAGACGTCATCCGTTCTCATTGGTGAAAGGTGCCGGGTAAATCCCGGCCAAAACCGCACTCCCAATGCCTTGCGCAGTCGGCGAAGACCGCGTCCTGCATGCCCTTTAGTGGGCGTGACGTAAGAAAACCGATTCCATTTGCAAGCCGAATTCAGGCAGGAAACCTCATGACCGACGCGTTCGAACTCCCAAGCAATCTGGTCCAAGCCCTCCAGCGCCGAGCGGCCCTGACGCCGGATCGGGTGGCCTTGCGTTTTCTCGCCGAAACCCCGGAGCAGGCCGTGGTCCTCAGTTATCGCGAGCTGGATCAGCGGGCGCGGACCATTGCCGGTGCGTTGCAGGCCGAGGCTGAGTTCGGCGATCGCGCCGTGCTGTTGTTTCCGAGCGGCCCGGATTACGTCGCGGCGTTTTTTGGTTGCCTGTACGCCGGAGTGATCGCGGTGCCGGCTTATCCGCCGGAGTCGGCTAAACGTCATCACCAGGAACGTTTGCTGTCGATCATCAACGATGCCGAGCCGCGCCTGCTGCTGACCAGCGCCGGCCTGCGTGACGCCTTGCAGCAGATTGAAGGTGCGCCGCCGCTGCTGTGCGTCGACACCCTCGACGGTGCCTTGGCCGCCAGCTGGGTCGCGCCGAACCTGGCCGGTGACCACATCGCCTTTTTGCAATACACCTCCGGTTCCACCGCGTTGTCCAAAGGCGTGCAAGTCAGCCACGGCAACCTGGTGGCCAATGAACTGCTGATCCGTCATGGCTTCGGTATCGATCTGAACCCGGATGACGTGATCGTCAGCTGGCTGCCGCTGTACCACGACATGGGCCTGATCGGCGGTCTGTTGCAGCCGGTTTTCAGCGGTGTGCCGTGTGTGTTGATGTCGCCGGCGTATTTCCTCGGCCGGCCGTTGCGCTGGCTGGAAGCGATCAGCGAATACGGCGGCACGATCAGCGGCGGCCCGGATTTCGCCTATCGCCTCTGCAGCGAGCGCGTCAGTGAGTCGGCGCTGGAACGCCTCGACCTGAGCGGCTGGCGCGTCGCGTATTCCGGCTCCGAACCGATTCGTCTCGACACCCTCGATCGTTTCGGCGAAAAGTTCGCGGTGTGCGGTTTCACCACTGACAGTTTCATGGCGTCCTACGGGTTGGCCGAAGCCACCTTGTTTGTCGCCGGAACCCCGCGCGGTCAGGGCATCGGCAACCTGCGCGTGGACGATCAAGCCCTGGCCCAAAACCGCGCAGAGCCTGGCGAGGGCAGCGCGATCATGAGTTGCGGCATCAGCCAGCCGGATCACGCGGTGTTGATTGTCGACCCGGTCGCGCTCAACGAACTCACCGACAACGCCGTCGGCGAAGTGTGGGCTGCCGGGCCTAGCATCGCCCATGGCTACTGGCGCAACCCCGAGGCCAGCGCCAAGACCTTCGTCCAGCACAACGACCGGACCTGGCTGCGCACCGGCGACCTGGGTTTCATGCGTGACGGTGAACTGTTCATCACCGGGCGCCTGAAAGACATGCTGATCGTTCGTGGTCACAACCTGTATCCGCAAGACATCGAACAGACCGTCGAACGCGAAGTGGAAGTGGTGCGCAAAGGTCGTGTCGCGGCCTTCGCGGTCACTGTCGATGGCCAGGAAGGCATCGGCATCGCCGCGGAAATCAGCCGTAGCGTGCAGAAAATCCTCCCGCCCGACGCGTTGATCAAAGCCATCCGCCAAGCGGTGGCCGAGGCGTATCAGGAAGCGCCGAGCGTGGTGGTGCTGCTCAATCCGGGCGCATTGCCCAAAACCTCCAGCGGCAAACTGCAACGTTCGGCCTGCCGCAATCGTCTGAAGGACGGCAGTCTCGACAGCTACGCGCTGTTCCCTTCAGCGGACGTTCAGGGCGAATCCGGCACAGCGTCGGGTTCCGAACTGCAAGCCTTGATCGGCCAGATCTGGAGCGAGCAACTGCAGGTCAAACAGGTCAACGCCGACGATCACTTCTTCCTGCTCGGCGGCAATTCCATCGCCGCCACTCAAGTGGTTGCTCGACTGCGTGAAACACTCGGACTGGAGCTGAACCTGCGCCTGCTGTTCGAAGCGCCAACCCTCGGCGCCTTCACAGCCGATGTCGCTCAGCTGCAACAGGACGGCGGCCTGGCCCAAGGCGTGATTACTCCGTTGTCGCGTCACGAACCGATGCCACAGTCTCTGGCGCAAAACCGCCTCTGGATTACCTGGCAACTCGATCCGCACAGCAGCGCCTACAACATTCCCGGGGCTTTGCGCCTGCGTGGCGAGCTGGACGAAAACGCCTTGCGCGCCAGTTTCCAGCAGCTGATCGAACGTCATGAATCCTTGCGCACACGCTTCTTCGAACGGGACGGCGTGGCGCTCCAGCAGGTCGATGCGGCGGGCGAATTCAACCTGCAATTGATCGACATCAGCGAACTGCCCGCCGAGGAGCGCGAAGCCCGCGCGCTGCACATCCGTGAGGACGAAGCCCGCACCCAGTTCGATCTGGAGAAAGGCCCGCTGCTGTGGGTGACGCTGGTGCGCCTCGACGACGATGACCATCAACTGCTGGTGACGATGCACCACATCATTGCCGATGGCTGGTCGCTGAACGTGCTGATCGACGAGTTCTCGCGCCTGTACGCCGCGGCTTCCCAGGGACAAAAGGCCACGCTTCCCGCATTGCCGACCCAATACGCCGATTACGGCAGCTGGCAGCGTCAATGGCTGGCGCAAGGGGAGGGCGAGCGTCAACTCGCCTACTGGAAAACGCAGTTGGGCGAAGAGCATCCAACGCTGAACCTGGCCACCGATCATCCGCGCTCGGCGCAGCACGTTCACAGTGCTGCCCGCCACTCGATAAAACTCGCCGCGCCCCTGAGCGATGCCATTCGCCAGACCGCCCAGGCGCATGAGTCGACGCCGTTCATGCTGTTGCTCGCCGCCTTCCAGAGCCTGTTGCACCGCTACACCGGCCAGCGCGACATCCGCATCGGCGTGCCGAATGCCAACCGCCCGCGCCTGGAAACCCAAGGGCTGATCGGCTTCTTCATCAACACCCAGGTGCTGCGTGCCGACGTGGATTCGCGCCTGCCATTCGTTGAGCTGCTGGCGCAAACCCGCCAGGCCGCGCTGGGGGCGCAAGCGCATCAGGATCTGCCGTTCGAACAACTGCTCGAAGCGTTCCCGCAAGCGCGCGAACAAGGCTTGTTCCAGGTGATGTTCAACCACCAGCAACGTGACTTGAGCGCGCTGCGCCGCCTGCCGGGATTGCTCGCCGAAGAACTGCCGTGGCACAGCCGCGAAGCCAAGTTCGACCTGCAACTGCACAGCGAAGAAGACCAGAAGGGTCGCTTGAGCCTGTCCTTCGACTACGCCAGCGAGCTGTTCGACGCGACGACCATCGAGCGCCTGGCCGAGCATTTCAGCCACCTGCTGCGAGCCATTTGCGAGCTACCGTCCACCGCCATCGGCGACCTGCCACTGCTGAGCGCAAACGAACACGACCAACAATCGTCCTGGAGCGCCGCGCCGTGCACACCGGCCAGCCAATGGTTGCCGGAACGGCTCAACGAGCAAGCGCGCCAGACCCCGGAACGCACCGCGCTGATCTGGGACGGCGGCAGCCTCGATTTCGCCGAATTGCACATCCAGGCCAACCGCCTGGCCCATTACCTGCGCGACAAAGGCGTCGGTCCGGACGTCTGCGTGGCCATCGCCGCCGAGCGTTCGCCGCAGTTGCTGATCGGCCTGCTGGCGATCATCAAGGCTGGTGGTGCCTATGTGCCGCTGGACCCGGATTACCCGGCCGAGCGCCTGGCCTACATGCTCAGCGACAGCGGTGTGGAGTTGCTGCTGACCCAGACCCAATTGCTCGAACGCCTGCCGGCCACCGATGGCGTCAGCTTCATCGCCATGGATGCGCTGCATCTGGAGAACTGGCCAAGCCAGGCGCCGGGCCTGCACCTTCACGGCGACAACCTCGCCTACGTGATTTACACCTCCGGTTCCACCGGTCAACCCAAGGGCGTCGGCAACACCCACGCGGCGCTCGCCGAGCGCCTGCAATGGATGCAGAACACCTACGGTTTGAACGACACCGACGTGCTGATGCAAAAAGCCCCGATCAGTTTCGACGTGTCGGTGTGGGAGTGCTTCTGGCCGCTGATCACCGGCGCCCGCTTGCTGATTGCCGGCCCCGGCGAGCACCGCGATCCGCATCGCATCGCGCAGTTGGTTCAGCAATACGGCGTGACCACGCTGCACTTCGTGCCGCCACTGCTTTCGTTGTTCATCGACGAGCCGCTGACCGCCGAATGCACCAGCCTGCGCCGGGTCTTCTCCGGTGGCGAAGCCTTACCCGCCGAGCTGCGCAACCGCGTGCTGGAACAGCTGCCGGCCGTGCAATTGCACAACCGCTACGGCCCGACCGAAACCGCAATCAACGTCACCCATTGGCACTGCGTCCGCGCCGATGGCGAGCGCTCGCCGATTGGCCGTCCGTTGGGCAACGTGGTGTGCCGCGTGCTCGACAGCGACCTCAACCCGGTGCCGGCCGGGGTGCCGGGTGAGCTGTGCATCAGCGGCATCGGCCTTGCCCGTGGTTATCTGGGCCGTCCGGGGCTGACCGCTGAACGTTTTGTCGTCGATCCACTGGGCGAGCAGGGCGCGCGTCTGTACCGCACCGGCGACCGTGCGCGCTGGACGGCGGATGGGGTCATCGAATACCTCGGTCGCCTCGATCAGCAGGTCAAACTGCGCGGCTTCCGTGTCGAGCCCGAAGAAATCGAAGCGCGCTTGCTGGCCCAGGAAGGCGTTGCCCAAGCCGTGGTGCTGGTGCGCGAAACCGCCGCCGGTGGCCAATTGATCGGTTACTACACCGCCACCGATTCCATTGAACAGGTTGATGTTCAAACCGCACGCCTGAAAGCCGCACTGGCGGCTGAGCTGCCGGAATACATGGTCCCGGCGCAGCTGATGCGCCTGGACGAAATGCCCCTGAGCCCGAGCGGCAAACTCGACCGTCGTGCCTTGCCCGAACCTCAATGGCAAGTGCGCGAACACGTCGAGCCGGTCACAGCGCTTGAGCAGCAAATCGCCGGCATCTGGCGCGAAGTGCTCGGCCTTGCGCAGATCGGCCTGCGTGACGATTTCTTCGCCCTCGGCGGTCATTCGTTGCTGGCCACGCAAATCATTTCCCGCACCCGTCAGGCCTGCGACGTTGAGTTGCCGCTGCGGGCACTGTTCGAAAACAGTGAGCTGGGCGCGTTTGCCGAACAGGTGCAACTGATCCAGGTCAGCGGCAAGACCAACCAGCAACCGCCCATCGAGAACGTCGACCGCCGCCAACCGGTGCCGCTCTCTTATTCCCAGCAACGCATGTGGTTTCTCTGGCAAATGGAGCCGGACAGCCCGGCCTATAACGTCGGCGGCATGGCACGGTTGCGCGGTGTACTCGATGTCGGGCGTTTCGAAGCGGCGTTGCAAGCGCTGATCATGCGTCACGAAACCCTGCGCACCACATTCCCGAGCATCGACGGCGTGGCCCGCCAACAGGTGCATGCGCAAACCGGCATGCGCATGGACTGGAAGGACTTCTCGGCACTGGAGGCCGACAGTCGTGAGCAACGGGTGCAGCAACTGGCTGACGACGAGGCACATAAACCGTTCGATCTGGAAACCGGTCCGCTGCTGCGCGCCTGTCTGGTCAAGACCGCCGAGCACGAACACTATCTGGTGCTGACTTTGCACCACATCGTCACCGAAGGCTGGGCGATGGACATCTTTGCCCGGGAACTGAGCGCGCTTTACGAAGCGTTCGTCGATGACCGCGAATCGCCGTTGGCACCGCTGCCAGTGCAGTACCTGGATTACAGCGTCTGGCAGCGCCAGTGGCTGGAATCCGGTGAGCGCCAGCGCCAGCTCGACTACTGGACCGCGCAACTGGGCCGCGAACATCCGCTGCTGGAATTGCCCGCCGACCGTCCACGTCCGCCGGTGCAAAGCCATCAGGGCGAACTGTTCCGTTTCGACCTGAGCGATGACCTCGCCGCACGGGTGCGCGCCTTCAACGCGCAAAACGGCCTGACCCTGTTCATGACCATGACAGCCGCACTGGCCGTGCTGCTTTATCGCTACAGCGGCCAAAACGACCTGCGCATCGGCGCGCCGGTGGCCAACCGGATTCGCCCGGAAAGCGAAGGACTGATCGGGGCGTTCCTCAACACCCAAGTGCTGCGTTGCCAGCTCGACGGGCAGATGTCCGTCGGTGAATTGTTCGAGCAGGTGCGCCACACGGTGATCGAAGGCCAGTCCCATCAGGACTTGCCATTCGATCACTTGGTTGAGGCCTTGCAGCCACCGCGCAGTGCCGCGTACAACCCGCTGTTCCAGGTGATGTGCAACGTGCAACGCTGGGAATTCCAGCAAAGCCGCACCCTGGCCGGCATGACCGTCGAGTACCTGGCCAACGATGCCCGGGCGACCAAGTTCGACCTCAACCTGGAAGTCACCGACCTCGATCATCGACTGGGTTGCTGCCTGACTTACAGCACCGATTTGTTCGATGAACCGCGCATTGCACGCATGGCCGGGCACTGGCGCAATCTGCTGGAAGAGCTGCTGAGCGATCCGCAACAGCGACTCTGCGAGTTGCCGTTGCTCGAAGCCACGGAACAGCAAAAGCTGTTGGACAGCCTTGGCGTCGAACCGGGGGAGCATCGCCTCGATCAATGCATCCATCACCTGTTCAGCGAGCAAGCCCTCGCCCGCAAAGATGCACCGGCGTTGACGTTTGCAGGTGAAACCCTGAGCTACGCCGAACTCGACAGCCGCGCCAATCGCCTGGCCTGGATGCTTCGCGAACGCGGTGTCGGCCCGCAGGTTCGCGTCGGCCTGGCGCTTGAGCGTTCGCTGGAAATGGTCGTCGGCCTGCTGGCGATCCTCAAGGCCGGCGGCGCTTATGTGCCGCTGGACCCGGAATACCCGCTCGATCGCCTGCATTACATGATCGAGGACAGCGGCATCGGTTTGCTGCTCAGCGATGCGGCGATGTTCGACGCGCTCGGCGAATTGCCGGCCAGCGTCGGCCGTTGGTGCCTCGAAGAGGACGCCGCCGCGTTGGCCCATTACCCGGCCACCGAACTGCCCTTTATCAGCCTGCCGCAACATCAGGCGTACCTGATTTACACCTCGGGTTCGACCGGCAAACCGAAAGGTGTGGTGGTGTCCCACGGTGAAATCGCCATGCATTGCCAAGCGGTCATTGAGCGCTTCGGCATGCGCCCGGACGATTGCGAACTGCATTTCTATTCGATCAACTTCGACGCTGCGACCGAGCGTTTGCTGGTGCCGTTGTTGAGTGGTGCGCACGTTGTCCTGCGCGCCCAAGGCCAATGGGACGCGGAAGACATCTGCGGGCTCATTCGTCGCCACCACATCAACATCCTCGGCTTCACCCCAAGCTACGGCAGCCAATTGGCGCAGTGGCTGGCGACCCAGGGCGAAATCCTCCCGGTGCGCATGTGCATCACCGGCGGCGAAGCCCTGACCGGTGAACACCTGACGCGAATCCGTGCGGCGTTCAAACCAAGCCTGTTTTTCAACGCCTACGGCCCGACCGAAACCGTGGTCATGCCATTGGCCAGTCTCGCACCCGAACAGCTGGAAGAAGGCTTGGCCAGCGTGCCGATCGGCAGCGTGATCGGCGCGCGGGTCGCCTACATCCTCGATGCCGACCTGGCCTTGGTACCGCAAGGCGCGACCGGTGAGTTGTTCGTCGGTGGCGCCGGTCTGGCGCAGGGTTATCACCAGAGACCAGGCATGACCGCCGAACGGTTTGTGGCGGATCCATTCGCCGCCGATGGCGGACGTCTGTACCGCACCGGCGACCTGGTGCGCCAGCGTGCCGATGGCCTGGTGGAGTACCTGGGGCGCATCGACCATCAAGTGAAGATTCGCGGTTTCCGCATCGAGTTGGGCGAGATCGAAACCCGTCTGCTGGAGCATGAGTCGATCCGCGAAGCCGTGGTCCTGGCCCTCGACGCGCCGAGCGGCAAACAGCTGGTCGGCTATCTGGTGACCGAGGTCGCCGAGCAGGACGAAACGCAACAAGCGGCATTGCGTGAAGCGCTGAAGCATCACCTCAAATCGCAACTGCCGGATTACATGGTGCCGACGCACCTGATCCTGCTGGCCAGCATGCCGCTGACCACCAATGGCAAACTCGACCGCCGCGCCTTGCCAGCGCCGGACCCGGAACTCAACCGTCAACACTACGTGGCGCCAAGCAACGAGCTAGAGCTGACCTTGACCGGCATCTGGTGCGAGGTGCTGAACATCGAGCAAGTGGGCCTTAACGACAACTTCTTCGAACTGGGCGGCGATTCGATTCTGTCAATCCAGGTGGTCAGTCGTGCGCGGCAGCAGGGCATTCATTTCAGTCCGCGTGACCTGTTCCAGCACCAGACCGTGCAAACCCTGGCCGCCGTGGCCACCCGCACCGAGCAGGTCACCGCCGAGCAAGGCCTGCTCAGCGGTGAGTCGCGTCTGACGCCGATTCAGCACTGGTTCTTCGACACGGACATTCCCGAGCGTCAGCACTGGAACCAGGCATTGCTGCTGGAGCCGACTGACGCGCTGGAACCCCATCGCCTGGAGCAAGCGCTGCTGGCGGTAATCGAACAGCACGATGCCTTGCGGTTGCGTTTCAGCCAGACCGACACGCAATGGCGCGCCGAGCATCAGGCGATTTCCAACGTGCCGGTGCTGTGGCAAGTGCGAGTTTCGTCCATGGACAAATGCGCCGCGCTGTTCGCCGATGCCCAGCGCAGCCTCGACCTCGAACAGGGGCCGCTGATGCGCGTGTTGCTGGTCGATGGTCCCGAGGGCGTACAACGGCTGTTCATCGCCATTCACCACTTGGTGGTGGACGGCGTTTCGTGGCGGGTGCTGCTCGACGATCTGCAAACCGTTTACCGTCAACTGGACGCCGGGCAGTCGGTCAAACTGTCGGCGAAAACCAGCGCTTTCAAGGATTGGTCCACCCGTTTGCAGGCCTATGCCGGCAGCGAATCCCTGCGTGAAGAACTGAGCTGGTGGCAGTCGCAACTGACCGGGCCGAATGCCGAATTGCCCTGTAATCGTCCTGAGGGCGGGCGGCAGAACCGGCATGCGCAAACCGTCAGCGTGCGCCTCGATGCCGAGCGTACTCTCCAGTTGCTGCAACAGGCGCCGAGTGCCTATCGCACGCAGGTCAACGACCTGCTGCTGACCGCGTTGGCTCGGGTGCTGTGCAATTGGAGCGGAGAGGAGTCGGCGCTGATTCAGCTTGAAGGCCACGGCCGCGAAACCCTGTTCGACGAGATCGACCTGACCCGCACCGTCGGCTGGTTCACCAGCGCTTATCCGTTACGCCTTATGCCGGCGAATGGGCAGGGTGCCTCGATCAAGGCGATCAAGGAACAACTGCGTGCCGTGCCGCACAAAGGCCTGGGTTATGGCGTGCTGCGTTATCTGGCCGATGATCTGAGTCGTCAGACCCTGGCCGCGTTGCCGGTGGCGCCGATCACCTTCAACTACCTCGGCCAGTTCGACCAGAGCTTTGGCCCTGACGCCTTGTTCCGTCCGCTGGACGAGCCCGTCGGCGCGGCCCACGATCCTCGCGCGCCGCTGCCCAATGAACTGAGCGTCGACAGTCAGGTGTATGGCGGTGAGCTGGTGCTGCGCTGGACCTTCAGCGCCGAACGCCACGATCCGCAAGCCATCACCGACCTGGCCAACGCTTATCTTGGCGAACTGCAAAGCCTGATCGAACATTGCCTGCGCGACGATGCGGGAGGCCTGACGCCGTCGGACTTCCCGTTGGCGAAACTGACCCAGCCGCAAATCGACGCGTTGCCAATCCCGGCCGCCGTCATCGAAGACGTCTACCCGCTGACCCCGATGCAGGAAGGCATGCTGCTGCACACCTTGCTGGAACCGGGCACCGGCCTCTACTACATGCAGGATCGCTACCGCATCAACAGCGAACTCGACCCGCAACGTTTCGCCCAGGCCTGGCAAGCGGTGATTGCCCGCCACGAAGCACTGCGCGCATCGTTCTGCTGGAACGTTGGCGAAGACATGCTGCAAGTGATCCACAAACCCGGCAGCACGCCGATCGAGATCCTCGACTGGACGCAAATTGCCGAAGCCGAGCAAGAGCCGAAACTGCAAGCGCTGCTCAAAAGCGAGCGTGAAGCCGGGTTCGATCTGCTCAATCAGGCACCTTTCCACCTGCGCTTGATCAAGGTCGGCGCGGCGCGTTACTGGTTCATTATGAGCAACCACCACATCCTGATTGATGCCTGGTGCCGCTCACTGCTGATGAACGATTTCTTCGAAATCTACCCCGCCCTCGGCGAAGGCCGGGAAGCGCAACTGACCGTGCCCCCGCGTTATCGCGACTATATTGGCTGGCTGCAACGCCAGAGCCTGGCCGAGGCGCGGCAGTGGTGGAAAACCAATCTGCAAGGTTTCGAACGGACCACGCCGATCCCGAGCGACCGGCCGTTCCTGCGTGAGCATGCCGGTGAAAGCGGCGGCATGATCGTCGGTGACCGCTACACAAGGCTTGATGCTCGTGACGGTGCGCAACTGCGCGAATTGGCGCAGGCGCATCAACTGACCATCAACACCTTTGCGCAAGCGGCGTGGGCCTTGGTGCTACGGCGTTTGAGCGGTGATCGTGACGTGCTGTTCGGCGTCACGGTGGCCGGACGTCCGGTGGACATGCCGCAGATGCAGCGCACCGTCGGGCTGTTCATCAACAGCATTGCGCTGCGGGTGAAAATGCCCGAGGACGATCAGCGTTGCAGTGTGCGCCAGTGGTTGAGTGGTTTGCTCGACAGCAACATGCAACTGCGTGAGTACGAATACCTGCCGCTGGTGAGCATTCAGGAAAACAGCGAACTGCCCAAGGGCCAACCGCTGTTCGACAGCCTGTTCGTGTTCGAAAACGCCCCGGTGGAAGTCTCGGTGCTGGACCGCGCACAGAGCCTCAATGCCACGTCGGACTCGGGCCGTACCCACACCAACTTCCCGCTAACGGCGGTCTGCTATCCGGGGGATGACCTGGGGCTGCACCTGTCTTACGACCAGCGTTATTTCGACGAATCGACCGTCGAGCGCATGCTCGGCGAGTTCAAGCGATTGTTGCTGGCGCTGGTCGAAGGCTTCCATGGCGACATGGCCGATCTGCCGTTGCTGGGCGACGAGGAACAGGATTTCCTGATCCACGGCTGCAACCAGAGCGAGCACGATTACCCGCTGGAACAAAGCTATGTCGCGTTGTTCGAAGCGCAGGTCGCTCGGCATCCGCAGCGGATTGCCGCCAGTTGCCTGGATCATCAACACAGTTATGTCGAACTGAACCGGCGCAGCAACCGCCTCGGTCATGCGTTGATCGCGGCCGGGGTCGGGCTGGATCAACCGGTGGCATTGCTGGCTGAACGTAACCTCGATCTGCTCGGCATGATCATCGGCAGCTTCAAGGCGGGCGCGGGTTATCTGCCGCTGGACCCGGGGCTGCCGAGTCAGCGTCTGAGCTGGATCATCGACCTGAGCCGCACGCCATTGCTGGTCTGCACGCAAACCTGTCGTGAACAGGCGGTCGCGCTGCTGGAGACGTTCAGTTGCGCCAACCGGCCGAAATTACTGGTCTGGGAAGAGGTGCAGGCGAGCGATGTATCGGTGGCGAATCCGGGTGTTTACAGCGGCCCGGACAACCTCGCCTATGTGATCTACACCTCCGGCTCCACCGGTTTGCCCAAAGGCGTGATGGTCGAACAGCGCGGCATGCTCAACAACCAGTTGAGCAAGGTGCCGTACCTGAATCTCAGCGAGGTTGATGTGATCGCCCAGACCGCTTCGCAAAGCTTCGACATTTCGGTCTGGCAATTCCTCGCCGCACCGCTGTTCGGGGCGCGGGTGGACATTGTGCCGAACACCATCGCCCATGATCCGCAAGGGTTGCTGGCGCATGTGTCGGCCCAGGGCATTACAGTGCTGGAAAGCGTGCCGTCGCTGATTCAGGGCATGCTCGCCCAGGAACGCATGAGCCTCGACGGCCTGCGCTGGATGCTGCCGACCGGTGAAGCGATGCCGCCGGAACTGGCGCATCAATGGCTGCTGCGCTACCCGGAGATCGGGCTAGTGAATGCCTATGGCCCGGCGGAATGCTCGGACGACGTGGCGTTCTTCCGCGTTGACATGGCCTCGACCCGAGGCAGTTACCTGCCCATCGGTACGCCGACCGACAACAACCGTTTGTACCTGCTCGATGGCGCGCTGGACCTGGTGCCGTTGGGTGCGGTGGGCGAGTTGTGCGTCGCCGGCACGGGGGTCGGGCGTGGTTACGTCAGCGACCCGTTGCGCACCGCCCTGGTATTTGTACCGAACCCGTTTGGCGCGCCGGGGGATCGTCTGTATCGCACCGGCGACTTGGCCCGACGTCGCAGTGACGGCGTGCTGGAATACGTTGGGCGTATCGACCATCAAGTGAAGATTCGCGGTTACCGCATCGAACTGGGTGAAATCGAAGCACGTTTGCATGAGCAACCGGAAGTGCGCGAAGCGGCGGTCGGTGTGCAGGAAGGCGTGAACGGCAAGCATCTGGTCGGCTATTTGGTCGCGGCGGATGCTTTGATCAAGCCAACGGAGCGACTCGAACGCATCAAGCAACGCCTGCGTACCGAACTCCCGGAATACATGGTGCCGCTGCACTGGTTGTGGCTGGAGCGGATGCCGCTCAATGCCAACGGCAAACTCGACCGCAAGGCGCTGCCGGCGCTGGAGATCGGCCAGTTGCAGAGCCAGGATTACCAGGCGCCGCGCACCGAGCTGGAGCAGACCCTGGCGAATATCTGGGCCGAGGTGCTGAAGGTCGAGAAGGTCGGCGCGCAGGACAACTTCTTCGAACTGGGCGGGCATTCGTTGCTGGCGACGCAGATTGCTTCGCGGGTGCAGAAAGCCTTGCAACGGGATGTGCCGTTGCGGGCGATGTTCGAGTGCAGCACGGTGGCGGAGTTGGCCGAGTACATCAACGGGTTGGCGGCGAGTGACATCACCGAGGAGAAGGTGGATCGCCTCAATGACTTGATGGCGGAGTTGGAGGGGTTTTGATTCTTTAGCGTCTGTGCGGGGCCTTTCGCGGGCAAGCCTCGCTCCTACAGGATTTGTGTCGTTCGCAATTTTTATGATCGACACCAGACCTGTGGGAGCGAGCCTGCTCGCGATGGCGTCATTGAATTTGCGCGAATTTGCGCGTTGACTGCCGCTTCGGACCGGCTCAGGCTGCCTCTGCTTTTTTTGTTGAATTCCCTTCAAAAAGGAGACAGCTAATGCCCTTTGTAACGATTGACGGACAGCCCCTTCACTACATCGATCAAGGCACCGGCCCGGCCGTATTGCTGGCCGGCAGCTACCTGTGGGACCAAGCCATGTGGGCACCGCAGATTGCTGCGTTGTCGCAACACTATCGGGTCATTGCCCTGGACCTGTGGGGCCACGGTGAATCCGGGTCACTTCCCGAAGGTACGAAGTCGCTGGATGACATCGCCCGCCAGGCCTTGGCGCTGCTCGATCATCTGGACGTTGATCGTGTCACGCTGGTCGGTCTGTCGGTCGGTGGCATGTGGGGCGTGCGACTGGCGCTGTCAGCGCCACAGCGGATCAATGGCCTGGTGCTGATGGACACTTACGTCGGCGTCGAGCCGGAACCGACTCGCCAATACTATTTCTCGCTGTTCAAACAGATCGAAGACACCGGTGTGATCGCGCCGCAGCTGCTCGACATCGTGGTGCCGATTTTCTTCCGTCCGGGCATCGATCCACAGTCGGCCCTGTATCAGGATTTTCGCGCGAAACTGGCGGCGTTGCCGTCCGAACGTCTGCGTGAAAGCATTGTGCCGATGGGGCGGATTACGTTTGGGCGGGATGATCTGTTGCCGCGTCTGGGCGAGCTGAACCCTGCCACCACGCTGGTGATGTGTGGCGATCAGGACAAACCGCGGCCGCCGTCGGAAACGAAGGAAATGGCCGGGTTGATTGGCTGCCCGTATGTGCTGGTGCCGGAGGCGGGGCATATCTCCAATCTGGAGAATCCGACGTTTGTGACGGAGGTGTTGTTGAAATTTCTGGCTGAGAGAAATTAGTCGGTCTTGCTGGCCCCATCGCGAGCAGGCTCGCTCCCACAGGGGGAATGCATTCAAATGTGGGAGCGAGCC